>CAZEHG010000023.1:0-16398 GCA_964512475.1 uncultured Atopobium sp. | reverse complement strand
GCCCACGGGCCCCTTCGGCGCGAAGTCCATCGGCGAGGTCGTCATCAACACGCCCTCGCCCGCCATCGCGAGCGCCGTCGCGCACGCCACCGGCAACTATGTGCGCACGCTGCCCATCACGCCCGAGAAGGCCCTCCACGGAGACCCGTCCGAGGCGCCCGCGCCCCGAAACGCCGCTAAGCCGGCGGCCGAGTAGCGCCGCCGGGACGACAGCCCTCGCTCACGCCAAAGGCGCCCGCCCTTCTTCCCATTGCTCAGCGCTCGCTTTGCTCGCTCGCTACGCGATTCGCATGGGGAGAAGGGCGGGCGCCTTTGGCGTGAGCGGGGGCCGCGCCTTAGGCAACCGTCGGGGGCCGCCCTCGGCGCCTACTGCGCGAGGGCAATCGCCTCCACGAGACCGGACTCATTGGTTATGGAAACGAGGATTTCGCCGACGCCCGCTGCGGCGTAAACGTCGGCGAGGGCGCCGCCCACAGAGACCACCGGCTGGCCGGTCGGCGCATCGATCGTCTCGACGCGCCGCGGGTCGAAGCCGGTGGCTGTCAGCGGCGCGATCGCCTTGAAGACGGCCTCCTTCGCGGCATAGCGCCCGGCGAGATACTGGCACGCGTCGGCGCGGCCCCGCGCTTGGGAGAGCTCCGCCTCCGTAAAGGTCCTCGCGACAAAAGCGCAGGGACTGTCGGTGGTCGCCCCGAACCCCTCGCAAAGCCCGCGGAACGCCGAGAGGTCGACCAGGTCGACGCCGATTCCCTTGACCATGAGCGCCTGCGCCCCCTTCGAACGCGCACCCAGACCGCTGAGGGCGCATAGCCGGTGCGAATTGCGTAGCCTTTTTCGAAATAACCGAGTAGCTGCCTCTATATTCGGGCGCGCAGCTGGGAAAACAACCGCAAAAGAGCCCCCGCTACTCGGCAGCGCCGGATTTAGTTACGCAATTCGTAATGATAATCTATATGCAATGGCCAACGAGGAGGAAAGAGCCGCCATGGATCCCATCTACTGCGCCCAATCGGCCTTCAAGTACTACCGCACCCCGCCGCAGGTCCTCGCGCTGCTCCCCGAGATCCCCGTCGCCCGCGACCGCGGCACGCGCATGGGCCTCCGGAAGAACCCCACCGTAATCAACACCCTCGGCCTGCCCATGCATACCCTCGTGTTCGACGGCTCCCAGCGGACCAACGCCAAGTTCACGACGACCCACCTATGGACGAGGGAGCTTCCCCCCGAGGCGCTCCGCGAAGGCACCCCGGTCGGCACCGTGACCTCCCCGCTGTTCACGCTCTTTACCATGGCGACGAGCGTCGATGCTCCGGAGCTCGCCATGGCGATGCACGAATTCTGCGGTGAGTTCACCGTCTACGAGCCGAGCGACGAAGTCGAGTCGGCGCTTGATCAGGCCCCGGCGCTGGGCGGCTGGCGCCGCGTCGTCGGCGACCACGGCGAGCCGACCTCGCTCTGGCAGCGTTCCGCGCTCATAGAGCCCCGCGAGCTCGCCGCCTTCGGAGAACGTATGGCAGGCTACCGAGGATGTAGGACGTTCCAAAAAGCCGCAGGAATGGTCCTCGGCGCCACCCGATCGCCCTTCGAGGTCCAGGCCGCAATGTTGCTCGGCATCCCCCGGGCGCTCGGCGGCCATGGATTCTCGGTCCAGACGAACAAGGTCATCGCCCTGACCGCTGAGGCCAAGATGCTGGCGGGCAGGGACTACTGCGTCGCGGACATCTACATCGAGTCAGTGAACGGGCGGCTGGCGGTCGACGTCGAGTGCCAGGGGGCGGCCGTGCACTCCAGCCTCGGGGCCGCGACCTCCGACGCCGACAGGACCTGCGCCCTCGAATCAATGGGGATCGATGTCGTGTTGCTGAGCTACGCGCAGGTGCAGGACGCCGCGCGCCTCGACCTCGTCGCCGACCTCATCGCCCGCAAGCTCGGGGAGCCCGCCGCGCCCAAGACCGAGCGCATGGTCGAGGCCGAGAAGGCGCTTCGCAGAGCGTTGTTCATCGACTGGAGGGGCCTTTGCGGGGTCAGCTGAGCTCGGTCCTGACCAAAACACTACGAATTGAGTAGCTTGTTTGAAAAAAAGCCAAGTAGCCTCGCTGTTCAACACCAGAATTACAGGGAATACAGGCATGGAACGACGGCGCTACTCGGGCATTCTGAATTAAGTTACACAATACGCGCAGATGCTTCCGGAAACCTACGGCATCGCGCCGAAATCCTTGCCGGCAAACGCCATGGCGAACGTGCCGGGCCCGCAGTGCGAGGTGATCACGTTGCCCGTGTCGTACCACTTGAACGCCTTGAAGCCGAGCTCGCGGGCGTGCTCCTCGGCGGCGCGCTGCACCTGCTCGGGCAGGCCCGAGGATCGAACGAAATAGCAGAGGTCGCGGTCGTAGTCCCCCTGGCCCGCGAGCAGGTCCATCAAGCCGATGGCGGCCTTCTCCATCGAGCCGCGCAGCTTCTTCGTGGCAACGAGCCTGCCGTCGATGAGCTCGACCACCGGCTTGATGCGCAGCAGCGTCGCCCCCGCGAACGCGGCGTTGGACAGACGCCCGCCGGCGCGCAGGTAGCCAAGGTCGCCGGGGATGAAGCCCATGCGCACGCGGCGGGCAAGCGCCTCGCCCCACGCCTGGAGCTCCCCGACCGAAATCGACGGGTTCTTCGTCAGGTGCCGCGCGACCTCGGTGACCACGAGGCCCTGCCCGATGGTCACGTGGGCCGTGTCAAACATGTGTACATACTCGCGCCCCTCGGCCGCGGTTCGCGCGGACTCGAAGGAGCACGTGGTCACCGCCGAGTACGCGACATAGAGGATCTGGGCCTCCGGGCTCTGCGCATGGACGCGGTCGAACACGGCCGCGAAGTCCGCGGGCGAGCACCCGCTCGTGCGCGGCAACACGCCGAGCTGTCGGCACTCCTCGAGCATCTCGGCCGGCGGGAGGGACCCGTCATCGATGGTCTTCTGCCCGATGGAGACATGCATCGGAACGAGCTCGATGCCGAGCTCGGCGGCTTCGGCGGCGGAGACGTCGCACCCGGTCTCGGCGACGACAACGATATTGCGCATGTTCTTGCCCTTCTTCGCGACCTTGATATAGTTTCAGACAGGGTTCAAAAATAGAACAGCCCGTTTACGCAGGTAGACAGAATAACGGAATAATACAATCTCGTGTTGGTCAAAACACAAGCTACATACCACGACCATTCGGCCGACCCGTCGGGGCGTCCGAGCGACTGTACGCCGAAAAGTGAGAAGGTATACTACTCAAGCTTGCTACGCTAGGAGAGCTGTTTACGCGATTTGAAGGAGAGGGGGGAGCGCGCGTGTACTTGGAGAAGATCACGGGCCCAGACGACGTGAAGGCCCTCTCCGAGGAATCCCTCCCCGCCCTCTGCGACGAGATGCGCCGCGCCGTCATCGACTCCTCCGCCGCGGTCGGCGGGCACGTCGGCTCGAACCTCGCTGTCGTCGAGCTCACCGTCGCCCTTCACCGCGTCTTCGACTCCCCCACCGACAAGATCGTCTTCGACGTCTCTCACCAGTGCTACGCGCACAAGATGCTCACCGGCCGTGCCGACGCGTTCCTGGACCCCCGCTCCTACGAGAACGTGAGCGGCTTCACCAACCCCGGCGAGTCCGCCCACGACCACTTCGCCGTAGGCCACACCTCCACAGGCGCGGGCCTCGCCTGCGGTCTTGCGAAGGCCCGCGACCTCATGGGTGCCTGTTACGACGTCGTCGCCGTGATCGGCGACGGCTCGCTCTCGGGCGGCCTCGAGTTCGAGGGCCTCGACTGGGCGGCCGAGCAGGGCGGCAGCATGATCTTCGTCATCAACGACAACGAGTGGTCCATCGCGCCGGACGCCGGCGGCATCTACCGCAACCTCGCCGAGCTGCGCGCCACCGGCGGCGCGTGCCGGGACAACTACTTCCGCTCCCTAGGGCTCGACTACCGCTATCTCGAGGACGGCCACGATGTCCGCGCCCTCGAGTCGGCCCTCACCGAGCTGCGCGGGTGCGCGCGCCCGACGGTCCTGCACATCCACACGCAGAAGGGACGCGGCTACGCCCCCGCCGAGACCGACCCGGAGGGCTGGCACCACGTCGGCCCCTTCGACGCCGCCTCGGGCGAGAAGCGCCGCTGCGCCGCGCCGCACGCGCTCGACGAGGAGGAGCGAGACTACGCCCAGCTCACCGGTGGTTTCCTGCTGCGCCGCATGGCGGCGGACCGCCGGGTCGTCGCCGTCTCTGCCGCCACTCCCTACATCATGGGCTTCAGCCCCGAGCGCCGCGAGGCCGCCGGAGACCAGTTCGTGGACGTGGGCATCGCCGAGGGGCACGCCGTGACCTACGCCTCCGCCCTCGCCAAGGCGGGCGCGCGCCCGGTCGTCGGCATCTACGGCACCTTCCTGCAGCGCGCGTTCGACCAGCTCATGCACGACATGGCCCTGAACAGCGCGCCGATGACCCTGTTGGTCTTCGGCTGCTCCGTCTTCGGGACGAGCGACGCCACGCACCTCGGTTTCTTCGACATCCCCATGCTCGGCTGCGTGCCGGGCCTCACCTACCTCGCCCCCACCTGCGCCGAGGAATACCTCTCGATGCTCGACTGGTCGCTCTCGCGCGACGCCGGTGAGAAGGGCGCCGGGCCCGTGGCCATCCGCGTCCCGGCGGCGGAGCTCGTCAACCGACCGTCGTTCCATCCCCTCGAGGACTACTCCGACCCGTCGCTCGACGTCGTGCGCCGCCCCGAGGGCGCCCGCGCCGCCATCATCGCGCTCGGAGACTTCTACTGCCTCGGCGAGGCCGCGGCCCGCGAGGCCTCGCGCCTCGGCTCCGAGGTAGTCCTCATCAACCCGCGCTGCGCGAACAGGGTCCCGGCCGATGAGCTCGCGACGCTCGCGGACGACGGCATCGAGCTCTTCGTCGTCCTCGAAGACGGCTGCGCGGACGGGGGCTTCGGCTGGCGCGTCGCCTCCGCGCTCGCGAGCCGCCCGTGCGCGCGCGTGGTTCCCCTCGGGCTGCCGAAGGCGTTCCTGGACCGCTATGACGCCAACGAGGTCCTCACCGAGCAGGGGCTCACGCCTGGCGCGATCGCGGGGCTGATCCACAGCGGCCTGTCCGACTAGGGCTTCTTGCCCCGTTCGCCCCGACCAAGGCCCGGCGCCGTGTCCGTGTCGGGGCCCGGGGCCCTTGGGGCATGCTCAGGGATCCCGGGCCGCCGAGGGGTTTATGATGCTATGCGGCCCCTCGGCACGCCGCGGGCCCTCCGTCACGCGAACCGTCCTCGGGAGTCGTATGTTCAAACTCAGGCGCTACCTGCGAGGCCACTACCTCGAGTGCATCCTCGCGCCCGCCTTCAAGGGGCTCGAGGCCATCCTGCAGCTCATCGTCCCCATCGTCATGTCCCAGGTCATCGACGTGGGCATCGCCAACAGCGACACGGCCTTCATCCTGCTGCACGCGGGGTCCCTCGTGCTTCTCGCCGTGTTCTGCTACGCCATCTCCATCGTGGCGCAGTACTACTCGAGCAAGCTCGCGGCACAGTTCGGCACCGCGCTGCGCGACGACCTCTTCCGCCACGTCATGACGCTGTCGCGCGAAGACATCGACCGCATCGGCCGCTCGAGCCTCGTCACCCGCATCACCAACGACTCGCAGCAGACCCAGGACGGCCTGAACCTCTTCTTCCGCCTCATCCTGCGCGCCCCGTTCATCATCATCGGCTCCATCGTGGCCGCCTTCCTCGTCGACGGCTGGGAGGGCGCGGTACTGCTGTGCTCCACGACAGCGGCCGTGGCGCTCATCCTCTGGTTCATGGGCATCACGACCAAGCGCTACCGCAAGACCCAGCGTGCCCTCGACGAGGTGCAGCTTAAGTGCGCCGAGAACCTCGAGGGCGCCCGCGTCCTGCGCGCTTTCTGTCAGGAGGACGCCGAGAAGGAGGGCTTCCGCGCCGCCGCCTCCGAGGTACGCGACCTGCAGCTCTCGGCCGGCGACCTCTCGAGCATGGTGAACCCGCTCACCTACTGCGCCGCCAACATCGGCCTCGTCGTCCTGCTGTGGGTCGGGGGCCTGCAGGTGAACGTGGGCAACCTCAGCCAGGGCCAGGTCGTCGCCCTCGTGAGCTATGTATCGCAGACGCTCGTCGAGCTGCTCAAGCTCACCATGCTCATCACCACGATCTCCAAGGCCCAGGCCTGCGCGAACCGCATCAACGAGGTCTTCGACGTCTCGCCGACCCAGGCCGACGGCAAGAAGGTCGCCGACGCGGGCGCCCCCGGCTCTCCCGCCGTCGCCTTCGAGGACGTGAGCTTCTCCTATCCCGGTGCCGGCGGCGAGTCGCTCACCCACGTGAGCTTCGAGCTCGCGGGCGGCCGGACGCTCGGCGTCATCGGCGGCACCGGCTCGGGCAAGTCGACCCTGGCCGCCCTCGCCATGCGCTTCTACGACGCCAGCTCCGGGCATGTGCTCGTCGGCGGGCAAGACGTGCGCGACCTCACGCAGGAGAGCCTACGCAGCGAGGTCGGCCTCGTCGAGCAGGGTCCTCAGCTCTTCAGCGGCACCATCGCCTCCAACCTGCGCTGGGGCGGCACGGACGCCACGGACGACGAGCTCATGGCCGCCGCCGCGTGCGCGCAGGCCACCGACGTGGTCGAGGCAAAGGGCGGCCTTGACGGCGTGGTGGAGCAGTTCGGGCGCAATTTCTCCGGAGGCCAGCGGCAGCGCCTCGCCATCGCTCGCACCCTCGCGCGCAAGCCGCGCGTGCTCATCCTCGACGACGCCTCGTCGGCCCTCGACTTCGCCACGGACGCGAAGCTCCGTCGCGCCATCAGGCGCGAGCACGAGGGCGCCGCCGTGATCCTCATCTCCCAACGCGTCGCCGCCGTGCGCTCCGCCGACCAGATCCTCGTCCTCGACGGCGGGCAGCAGGCGGGGCTCGGCACCCACGAGGAGCTTCTCGCCACCTGCGAGGTCTACCGCGAGATCTGCGAGTCGCAGCTTTCCAGCGAGGAGGTCAGCCGATGAAAACCTCTGTCACCGATGTGAGCAAGGACCAGACCGTCCGCCGCATGCTCGGGCTCTTCTCCGGCAGGCACAAGATGCTCGCCGCGCTCTTCGCGCTCGTCGTGGTGGTCACCGTGGGCACGCTCGCGCTCCCCACCCTCTCCGGCGAGGCAGTCGACTGCATCGTGGCCGCGGGCCAGGTCGACTTCGCGGCGCTCACCGATGTCCTGCGGCTCATGGCGCTCGTCGTCTGCTGCACCGCCGCGGCCCAGTACGCGCTCGCGCTCGTCACGAACCGCCTCGCCTACGACGCGGCCTTCGAGCTGCGCCGCCAGGCGTTCGATCGCCTGCAGTCGATGCCCCTCTCCTACGTGGATACCCATGAGCACGGCGAGATCGCGAGCCGCATCGTCAACGACGCCGACCAGCTCACCAACGGCTTCGTCATGGGCTTCCAGCAGCTGCCCACCGGCGTCCTCACCATCGTCGTCACGCTCGTCTTCATGTTCCGCCTCAACGTGGCCATCGCCCTCGTCGTCACCTTCCTCACGCCCCTCTCGGTGTGGGCGGCCAAGTTCATCTCGAGCCACGCCAAGCGCCACTTCGCGGGCCAGACCCAGCTGCGCGGCGAGCTCACCGGCCTCGTGGAGGAGATGATCGGCGGCGTCGGAACCGTCGAGGCGTTCGGCGTGGCCGACGAGGTCTGCGAGCGCATGCGCGACGTCGACGGGCGCCTGGGGCAGGAGTCCTACAAGGCCGTGTTCTTCTCGTCGCTCGCCAACCCCACGATGCGCCTCATGAACTCGCTGGTATACGCCGCGATCGGCATCTTCGGCGCCTTCGTGGCCATCTCGGGCGGCATCACCGTGGGCGGCCTCTCCGCCTTCCTCTCGTACGCCGACCAATACGCGAAGCCCTTCAACGACATCACCGGCGTGGTCACCGAGCTGCAGAACTCCATCGCCTGCGCACGCCACCTCTTCGAGCTCGTCGACGAGCCCCTCGAGGAGCCGGACGCCGCCGACGCGGCGCTGGTCGGGCAGGTGGAGGGGCGCGTCGCCCTCGACGACGTCACCTTCTCCTACGTCCCCGGCCGCCCGATCCTCGAGCACGTGGACCTTGTCGCCGAGCCGGGCCAGCGCATCGCGCTCGTGGGCCACACCGGCTGCGGCAAGACGACCCTCATCAACCTGCTCATGCGCTTCTACGACGTGGACTCGGGCATCGTGAGCATCGACGGGCACGACGTGCGCGACCTCACCCGCGCGAGCCTGCGCGGCAGCTGGGGCATGGTCCTGCAGGACACCTGGGTGCGCCGCGCGACCGTGCGCGAGAACATCGCCATCGGCAACCCCGCGGCCACCGACGCCGAGATCGAGGCCGCGGCCAAGGCCGCCTATGCCGACGGCTTCATTCGCCGCCTGCCCCACGGCTACGACACGGTGCTCGACGGCTCGGCGAGCCTCTCGGCCGGCCAGAAGCAGCTGCTCTGCATCGCGCGCGTGATGGTGTCCAAGCCCCAGATGCTCATCCTCGACGAGGCGACCTCCAACATCGACACGCGCACCGAGCTGCTCGTCCAAGGCGCCTTCGAGAACCTCATGCGCGGGCGCACGAGCTTCGTCGTTGCCCACCGGCTCTCGACCGTGCGCGACGCCGACGCCATCTGCGTCGTCGACCACGGCCGCATCGCCGAGAAGGGCACGCACGAGGAGCTTCTTGCCAAGGGCGGCATCTACCGAGACATCTACGAGAGCCAGTTCGCCCCGGCCGAATAACCCCGGGCGCCACCCACCGCCCGTAATAGTTCGGAAGGCTTCCAAACTTGAGAAGCCTTCCGAACTATCTTTTAAGGACTTATATTCGCAGGTAAATACCCTGCGTCGAATCGCCTTGCACGCCCAGCGGAGTTCGGAAGCCTTCCGAACCCTGGGAAGAAGCCCGCGGGGCAAGGAGCTACTTGCCCACCGCGGGCTTCTTCTCCACCACGGGCTTCTTCTCCACGGACTTCTTCGCCGCGGCGGCCTTGCCGGCGGCGATCTTGGCGGCGATGTCCACCTGCGGGGCAGGCGCGGCGCCGGTCACGACGGTCTTAGACCCGCGGGTCGTCACCTTCGCTCCGCCCTCAAGGGTGCGGACCTTGGCCTTGGGCGCGGCCGCCTTCGCAGAAACGCCCACGGCCTTCTTCGCCCTCGGCTTGACGGTGACGGCGCCCCTCTGGGCCCGCTTGCCGCCCGCACCGACCGCGCCGCCTGCCTTGAAGGAGCCTGTGTCGATGAAGCCGCGGATGGCGCCGGTGAATCCGCCCCAGACGCGATGCCAGCGATGGTTGATGGAGACGCCGCTGTTCGAGCGCATACCCATGCACGGCGCGGCGATAAGCACCGGCAGCAGGTACTCGACGGCGCGCCAGATCACGAAGCCGGCTGCCAGGTGCGAGCCGAACATGCCGCTGAACAGATACGCGAAGCCGACCTCGGCGCCGCCGGTGCCGCCCGGCAGCGGAACCGCGTTGATCAGGAGCTCGAGCATGGAGCCCGAGGCGAGGCAGATCATGAAGTCGGCCGGCTCGCCGAACGCACGGAGCACGAAGAACGGGAGCGCGTACATGCAGCCCAGCTGCAGAAGGGTCACGACCATCGTGGCGCACATCTCGCCGACGTTCTTCGAGGCCCCCTTAAAGGCAGCCGAGAACTCCGCCACCTGGTTGTTCACGAGGTTGTAGTACTCGTCGTACTTCTCGTCCTTGAGCCAGCCGTGGCGGTTGGCCAGGCGCAGCGCCCAGTTGCCCAGCGCCGTCACCGGGCGCGGGAAGAGGCACAGGAAGAGCACGGCGCCCACCTGCACCACCTTGAAGCCGAAGAGAAAGACGCCGATGAGCGTCACGTCGCCAAACTGCTCGTAGAAGTAGCCGCCGCAGAAGATGAGCATGATCGCCGCGAACACGCCCTCGCCGGCCTCGTAGAGCACGAAGCGCGTGAAGTTGAGGGCGCTCGCCTGGCCGACGTTCAGGCCGGCGCGCGTCAAGCGGTAGATCTGCGCAGGAGGCGCCGCGGCGCCGTTGGGCGTGAGGCGCATGAAGAAGACTCCCGAGGCCTCGACGCTCATGAGGTCGCGGATGCCCACCGGGGAGTCCGGGTCGGCGATGACCGAAAGCACGTAGGCGAGGACGCCGAAGACGTAGTAGAAGAGGAAGCAGACGACTCCCGACGCGATCCAACCCATGTCGACGCCGGAAAGAGACTCGACGAACTCGTCGAACTGCCCGGAGATAACCAGGTAGGCCATATAGGCGACCACCACGAAGGCCAGGAACACGAGGCTCTTGCGCACCTGCCCCATCGACTCCTTGTCTGCCTCGGCGTCCTCCGCGGCCGCTTTGGACGACGCGGCACCGCTCACCTTGAGGGCGACCTTCTTCTTCGGCTTCTTCAGCTCGTCTGCCACGGATAGCCCCTCTGCTGTGTTTGTCGGCTCGTTCGGTGCAACAGACCTATTCTACCCCGTTGCCTAGAGGGCTTTTCGGGCAACGCGAAGGCGCCCGGCGCGTCTTACGGCTGGATGATGCCGCCGCCCAGGCACCGCAGGCCGTCGTAGAGAACCGCGGACTGACCGGGGGCCACGCGGCGCTGCGGCTCGGGGAAGCGGACCTCGCGCGCCACGGGGTCCCATGCGCACGCGACGAGCTCGCCCGTGTGCCGCATGCGCACCGTGTACTCCCCCGCCGACGCCGGCTCGCCGCCGACCCAACGGCAATCGCCGAGCGAGAGCACGCGGGCAAAGAGCGCGGGGCTCATGCGGTCGGCCGTCACGTAGACGACGTTCTCCTCGACGTCCGTGCGCACGACGTAGCGCGCCGGCCCTCCCCCGAGGTCGAGGCCGCGGCGCTGCCCCACGGTAAAGAGGAAGGCGCCGTCGTGGTGGCCGAGGACGCGGCCCGTCTCGAGCTCGACGACGTCGCCGGCGCGGCGCTCGAGCGTGTCGAGAAGGAAGGTGCGGATGCCCACGGGCCCCACGAAACAGATGCCGTCGGAGTCGGGCTTGCGCTCAAGCCCGAGCCCGCGCTCGGCGACCATGCGCCTGACCTCGGCTTTATTGGCGATGTCGCCTATGGGGAAGAGGGTCTTGGCGAGCACATCCTCGCCGACGCGCCACAAGAAGTACGTCTGGTCCTTGTGCTCGTCGGCGGCGCGCAGCAGGCGCGCGCGGCCGTCGGGCCCCGCCTGGACGCGCCCGTAATGCCCCGTGGCGACGTAGTCGGCGCCGGCAGCGAATGCCCTGTCCGCGAAGGTGCCGAACTTGATGGTCTGGTTGCACATGACGTCCGGGTTCGGCGTGAGGCCGTGCGCGTACGCGTCAACGAGGTAGTCCACGACCGTCGCCTTGTACTCGGCCTCGCAGTCCCACACCTCCAGGTCGATCCCCAGGCTCACCGCGACGCGCTCGGCGTCGGCGAGGTCGTCGGCCCAGGCGCACTTGAAACCGGGCAGGTCGCGCGACCAGTTGCGCATGTACACCGCGTGGACGTCGTGGCCCGCCTCACAGAGAAGCGCGCAGGCGAGCGCCGAGTCGACGCCGCCGGAGAGCCCCGCATACACCTTCGCCATCTACGCCTCGCCGCCCTTCTCGCCGTTCTCCCGCTCGTCGGCCGCGCCGCCGGGTCCCTCGCCCGTGCCCGCATCGAGCCCCACGCGGGCCGCCTCGGCGCGGACCGCGTGCGCTATGGCCCGCGCGGCCGTCTCGACGTCCTCCTCGGTCGTGGGCCGCCCGAGCGTGAGCCGCAGGCTGCCCATGGCAACTTCGGCCGGCGCGCCCATGGCCGCGAGCACGTGGCTGCTGCGCATCTTGCTCGCGGCGCAGGCGGAGCCGGTCCCCGCGCACACGCCCTCCCGCTCGAGCGCGATCACGAGCCGGCGCGCCTCGAGCCCCGGGAAGCTCACGTGGAGAAGCCCGGGGAGCCTCAGCTTCGAGGCGCGCGGGCCGCTGGCGACGGCCCACGGGAACTCCTCGGTGATCGCGCGCTGCAGGCGGTCACGCAGCCCCGCGAGCCGCCGGGACTCCACCGCCCGGCGCGCGCTCGCGAGCTCGAGCGCCTTCGCGAACCCGACGATGCCCGCCACGTTCTCCGTGCCGGAGCGCACGCCGCCCTCCTGCCCGCCGCCGAGCACGAGCGGCCTCAGCACGACGTCGTCGGAGGCCCACAGCAGGCCCACTTGCTTGGGGCCGTAGATCTTCGCCGCCGAGAGGGTGAGGAGGTCGCAGCCGAGCGTCCCGACGTTGACCGAGAGCGACCCCGCGGCCTGCGAAGCGTCTGTGTGGAGCCAGATCGGCGCGGCTTCCCCCGCCGAGAGCCTGCGGGCTCGCTCGGCCGCCACGGCGCGCGCGATCTCGCGCACGGGCTGCACGGCCCCGACCTCACCGTTGGCGAGCTCAACCGAGACAAGGCGCGTCCGGGGCGTTATCGCCGCGGCAACGTCCGCCGCGGCCACGCGCCCGTCTTGCCCCACGGCGACTATCGTGTGGTCGTAGGACTCGGCGCACGCGAGCACGCTCTCGTGCTCGACCGCGTCGACCACCACATGGGCGCCTCGCCCGGCAGCCGCGAAGGCGAGGTTGTTCGCCTCGGTCGCGCCGGCGGTAAAGACGATGTTCCCTGGCTTGGCGCCGATGGCGTGCGCCGCGGCCGCGCGGGCGGCCTCGACGTCGGCGCGCACCCCGCGGGCGGCGGCGTAGGGGGCGCTCGGGTTGAAGAAACGCTCGCTCAGGTACGGGGCCATTGCCTCGACGACCTCCGGGTCCATCGGCGTCGCCGCGGCATAGTCGAGGTACACGAGGTGCTTCTCGCAGCCCGGGGCGCACAACTTGACGTCACTCATTACTTGGAGTCCCTCTCGTCGCCGATCTTCAGGTTCTCGAAGCGCCCGGCTATGAACTCGTCGGTGTAGTTCGTGTCCACCCACTGCTCGAAGGCGTTGGCCGCCGGCACGCCGGCGTCGCGTGCGGTCTTTCGGTTAAAGCACGCGAGCGTCATCCCGATATCAGCCACCAGGTAGACGGCCACAAGCGTCACGAAGAGGATCTGCCGTCGCGACGTGGGCATGCCGATCTGATAGAGGAGCCTCGGCATGACGAGGCGCGTCCAGACGATGCCGAGCAGCCCCCAGAAGAAGAGGAAGCGCCAGGCGACCCACTGCGTGATGTGATCGGGAAGGTGCAGGTACGTCCACGACTCGGCGTTGAAGAGAACCTCCATGGACCAGCCGGTCACCTGCTCGAGCGCCCCGCCGATGGCGGCCGAGATCAAGAACACCTGCCAAGTCCGCGCGCCGCGCCGGCGCATCTGGAAGCAGAGCACGGTCAGCAGCACGGCGCCGGTGCCGTACAGCGGCGAGAAGGGCCCCCAAACAAGGCCCACGCGGTTCTCGGTGAGGCCTGCCGTGGCGAGCATCCAGATCTCCTCGAGGAGAAGTCCCGCCATGCAACCGATGAAGAAGATGATGATCACCTGATACCAGCCGAGGCGCATGTTGTCCAGGTACTCGTCCACGGCCTCGCCCGCGGCTTGCCAACGGGCGAAGACGCGCGCCAGGCCGCGCTTGCCGGCCGCGCGGGCCATCTCGCGCTCGAGGGCGTCGTCGGACTCGACCATCGCGCGGACAGCCGGCTCGAGCGCGTCCTCGTCGATGCTGCGGCCACGCTGCAGCCACTCCGAGAAGTAGACCACCACCCGGACGAAGCCGTACGCGATCTCTGCAAGAAGGACAAGCAGTAACAAGGTAAAGAGCATGCGGGGGACCACTCCAGACGACGGGCCGGTATCCTCTCCATGGTATCCCAGCGCGCGCGTATAACAAAAAAGCACCTCCGAGGAGGTGCCTTGATTGTATGGAGGCGAAGCCCGGATTCGAACCGGGGGTAAAGGCTTTGCAGGCCTCTGCCTTACCACTTGGCCACTTCGCCATATGAAAGAGGCCGGATATCCGGCCTCTCTGAGCTCACATGGAGCGGGCTACGGGGTTCGAACCCGCGACCTCCACCTTGGCAAGGTGGCGCGCTACCAACTGCGCTAAGCCCGCAAGCGCAGGGATTAATATACGGGAAGGCCGCCCGCCGCGCAAGCACGAATTTCGCTTTTTCCGAAAAAAAATCCGCGCCGCAACGCCGCCCCCGGCCCACCTCACCCACCGCCTGTCAGCTGTTGCCAAACGGTTTCCAGGAAGTTGCCAGGGGAAATCCTGCCGCTTTCGTGTTCGCACCAAATTTCGGCATTCTCTAGAAATGGGCTGAAAATTGACTATGGGCATGCGGCCCGAAGTCCATCAACTGTTGTTCGAGAGGGAAGAGACCATGGACAAGAACTCAATCTCACGCAAGAGGTTCCTCGAGCTCGTCGCGGCGACCGCCGGCGCGAGCGTGCTCGCAGGCTGCGGCTCCAAGCGCGCCGGTGACTCCAGCGCGTCCGATTCCGGCGACGGCACCTATGCCGACACCATCACCTTCTCACAGGGCTCCGAGCCCCGCGGCCTCGACCCGGCCTACGTCGACGACGGCGAGTCGGCCAAGGTCATGGTTCAGATCTACGAGAACATCCTCCAGTACGAGACCGACAACTGCTCCGTGGTCGCGGGCCTCTGCGAGCTTCCCGAGGTCAGCGACGACGGCCTGACCTACACCTTCAAGGTCAAGGACGGCATCACCTTCCACGACGGCACCGCCTGCGACGCCGACGCCATCGCCCAGAACATCCAGCGCCAGCTCGAGCCCAACCGCACCGACGACATGCCCTACGCCTCCTTCAACTTCGGCTCCCAGGACGCCGGCACCGGCGTCGAGTCCGTCGAGGCCACCGACAGCTCCACGCTCGTCATCAAGCTCCGCGCCGCCTCCACGCCGTTCCAGGCCAACCTCGCCATGTGCATGTCCTCGCCGATCGTCGCCCCGAGCGCCTTCGAGACCGCCATGGAGAACCCGGTGGGCACCGGCCAGTACAAGTTCGTGAGCTGGACCAAGAACTCCAACATCGTCCTCAAGCGCAACGAGGACTACTGGAACTCCGAGAAGGCCGGCAAGACCGAGAACATCATCTTCACCTTCATCGCCGAGGCCGCCTCGCGCGTCACCGCCCTTAACAACGGCGAGGCCGACATCATCGACGGCATCGACGAGGCCGTCGTCGACACCGTCGAGCAGGGCGGCTCGAAGATCTTCTCGATGGACGGCATGAACATCAACTACATGGCGTTCAACACCCAGTCCGAGACCTTCAAGGACAAGGCCGCCCGTAAGGCCTTCGCCAAGGCCGTCAACGTCCAGGAGCTCGTTGACTCCCTGTACAACGGCTACGCCACCGTCGCCAACTCCGTCATGCCCACCTGGATGGCCGAGTACGACAAGGACGTCAAGCAGACCGAGTACGACGCCGACGCCGCCAAGAAGGAGCTCGCCGACCTCGGCATCACCTCTGTCAAGTGCATCACCTACTCCAACCCCCGTCCCTACAACGGCAAGGGCGGCCAGGTCCTCGCCGAGGCCATCCAGGGCTACCTCAAGGAGGTCGGCGTCGGCGTCACCATCGACACCTACGACTGGACGACCTACAAGACCAAGGTCGAGACCGAGGAGTACGACATCTGCTTCTACGGTTGGAACGGCGACAACGGCGACCCGGACAACTTCATGAACCTGCTGGCCGACGAGAGCGTCTCCATGAACGTCGCCCGCTACAGGAACGACGAGTACAATGCGCTCATCGCCAAGGGCCTCCAGACCGAGTCCGGCTCCGACCGCGACGCCATCTACCTCCAGTGCGAGGAGCTCGTCGCTGAGGAGCAGCCGTGGCTGCTCATCTCCCACTCCCAGAACATCCTGGGCTACAGCCCCAAGGTCTCCGGCTTCTACTTCCACCCGACGGCCGTCACCTTCCTGTACGACACCGTCAAGGAGGCCTAAGCCCCCTTGCGAGCCGCTTAGCAGCTAAGTAGCGCTCCCGCGGGAGCCCGGGCCACGAGCAGGCCTGGGCTCCCGTAAGAGGTTCTATGGGAGCCTTTCAGTCTGTTTGCAATTTGAAGTCAGTTTCGAAGCTAAAAGGAAAGGAGGGGAGACCATGATCAAGTACATCGTCAAGCGAGTGCTGCAGGCAATTCCCGTTCTCATCGCGCTCTCGATCGTCGTGTTCCTCATCATGCGCGTGTTCTCGGCAGACCCGGCGCCCGTCGTCCTGGGCGAGCACGCCACGCGCGAGGCCATGGACGCCTGGCGCGACTCCCAGGGCCTGAACGACCCGATCTGGAAGCAGTACCTCGACTTCGTCGTCGGCGCTCTCAACGGCGCCCCCGCCACCTCGTTCTACACGCACACCTCCGTCACCACCGAGATCATGAGCCGCTTCC
>CAZEHG010000022.1:14974-16833 GCA_964512475.1 uncultured Atopobium sp. | reverse complement strand
TACGCCGTGGGGCTCGTCTGTATCTCGACGGGCACGGTGCTGCAGACCGCGTCCGTCTCGATGGCCCGCGGCGGCGGGCGCTTCTTGACATCTTTTTCGAGATTCTGCGTGGCACGAACGCGGTTTTCGGTGCCTCGGGCAAGACTTTAGGACGTGACCGAGACGCCGATTATTGCGTATGCACAGTTGAGAGCGGTTTTACATCGCATAAGTAATTTAATAGAGCATGCAGAACTACGTTTTGTTTGCGCAGCCGGGCGGCTCGGCTAAGATTTCCTGTGTATCGAGCCCG
The DNA here is from genome assembly GCA_964512475.1 of uncultured Atopobium sp. Taxonomy (GTDB): domain Bacteria; phylum Actinomycetota; class Coriobacteriia; order Coriobacteriales; family Atopobiaceae; genus Paratractidigestivibacter. Next base: position 16,541 of record CAZEHG010000022.1, on the reverse strand, counting down.
CGAGATAGAGGTCATTGCATGAACAACCCATCCCAGATTCCAGCGCGCCTTACCTCCAGACAGTCGCTTATGGTCGGGGTGGCGCTCTTCTCAATGTTCTTCGGCGCAGGCAACCTGATCCTGCCGCCGTTGCTGGGCCTGCAGGCCGGTGACCAGAGCGTGCCGGCCATGGTCGGCTTCCTGGTCACGGCGATCGGCCTTCCGGTGGCCGGCATCGTGACGGTGGCGCTCGCCGGGACGGCCCGCGAGCTCGCCGGGCGCGTTCACCCAAGGTTCGCGAGTCTCTTTGTTGGGGCGGTCTACCTTTCCATCGGGCCGTTCCTTGCCATCCCGCGCACCAGTACCACAGCCTTCGAGATGATCATCCCCCTGCTGCCCGAGGGCGTCTCGGCCACGGCTGCGCTGCTCGTATTCTCGGTCGTGTTCTTCGCGGTGGCCTACCTTATGGCCATGCATCCGAGCAGCATCACGCGGCTTCTTGGCCGGGTGACGGGCCCCGCGCTTATCGCGCTCATCGTCGTGGTCGTGGTCTCCTCCGTGGTCGCGCCCACCGGCGAGGTCGCCGCCGCGCAGGCGCCTTACGACGGGGGTGCCGCCATTCAGGGCGCCTTGACGGGCTACCAGTCGATGGACCTCCTGGCGTCGATGACCTTCGGACTCGTCATCGCCGAGACCATCCGCGGCCTCGGTGTGAAGGAGCCCCGCGGCGTGGCGCGGGAGGTCTCGCGCGCGGGTGTGGTCGCCGGCCTGCTCATGGGCCTGATCTACTGCGGCCTCGCGTGGGTAGGCGCCAGCCTGGGAACCGTCATGCCCGACGCGGCGAACGGCGCGTCGCTTCTTGCCAAGTCGGCGGAGCTCCACTTCGGGGTCGCCGGCACGGCGGTCGTCGCGGCGATCTTCCTGCTCGCATGCCTCAACGTGTGCATCGGCCTCATCACCTGCTGCGGGACCTACTTCGCGGAGACCTACGGCGTCGATGCTCCCGCCGCGGCCGGCCCGCTGCGCCGTGTGCCGTACCGCGCATGGGTGCTCGCGTTCGCGGCCTTCTCGTGCGTGCTGTCCAACTTCGGTCTCAACGCGATCCTCGCGTTCTCGGTGCCGCTGCTCGGCGCGCTCTACCCGATGGCGATTGTGCTCGTGGTGCTGGGCCTTTTTCACCGTGCCTGCGACGAGAATCCGCAGGTGTGGCCGTGGGCGGTCGGCGTCACCGGCGTGGTGAGCGTTTCCGTTGCCCTGCGCGAAGCCCTTGCACCGGCGCTGTGGCTTCCGACCGACGCGCTGCCCCTTGCGGGCGACGGTCTCGGTTGGGTCGTGCCAGCAGTGGCGGGCGTGCTCATCGGTTTCGCGCATGCGCGGCTGGCGCGCCGGCGGGCCTAGCCGGGTCAAATCTATAGTGAAAGCGCTATTGATTTGACACGGCCGAGGGTGCTCGGCCATTACGCTCTCGCAACGTGACTGAGACACTGCTGCCACGCCTGTTGTTGAGCCTCTGTTTCGCCGCGGCTTACCCGACCCGCTCAACGAACTCCGCGGGCACGCGGTCGGCGAGCCAGACCTTGTCGTTGCC
>CAZEHG010000022.1:0-14874 GCA_964512475.1 uncultured Atopobium sp. | reverse complement strand
GCGCTCCTTGGTGGAATGCCCGTACACGGCGCGAATTCGGTCGCCGGCAATCTGGTGGCGCTTCTTGCTCGACTCGGAGATGATGCGCTCGAGGTCCGTGCGGGTCACGTCGCGGCTGGGATCCTTGGCGTTCAACGCAGCGAGAAGGTCGTCGATTTCCACAAAGCCGTGCTCGTCGAGCTCAAGCCCGTACTCGTCCGGTCGATGCCGCAACGCGTACGAGATCTCCTTGCTAATGGCGGTGAGCCTAGCGTTCATCTATCGACTCTTTTGACGTGGAGTATCTCTCACGTGGGTAGGTAGATCCCCGGCTCTACCGTCTCGATTCGGTTCTTCTCACGTGGATACTCCCTCATCGCGTCGGACGGCGCGGACCTCGAGGTTTAAGCTGGGAACGCTTGGAATCACGTTGCGGGGCGGGCGCTGGCCCGCCCCGTTCTTTGGGGGTAGAACACGGTGGACGGGACCGTCGGGATCGTCGCAGGACAGATAATCGTCATGTTCATGGTGCTCGCCGTGGGCTTCGTGCTGTACCGCGTGAAGTTTCTGACCGACGAGGGCACGGCGCAGATGTCGGACCTCGTGCTGTATGTGGCGAACCCGGTGCTCATCGCGCAGGCCCTGATGCGTGAGTTCGACATGCAGATACTCGTAGGTGCGGCGTGGACGGCGCTTCTCGCGGCAATCGTGCTCGCAATCGCTGCGGCGCTCGGCATCGCCGCGTATCGCGGCGGCAGTGCCCACTGGCAGATCGGGCGCTTCTCGGTAGCGTTCTCGAACGCCGGTTTCATCGGGATACCGCTTGCGTACGCAACGTTGGGGGCCGATGGCGTCTTCTACATATCGGTGGCCAACGCGGTCCAGACGGCGCTTGTCTGGAGCTGGGGCGTGTGGCTGGCGTCGGGCGACAAGCGCGAGTGCTCGGTGAAGAAGGTCGTGACGAGCCCGGCGATCATCGGCATGCTGGTCGGCCTCGTGTGTTTCCTGGCTTCTTGGGAGCCGCCGGAGCTCGTCACGCAGGCGCTCGACGACCTCGCCGATTTGAACACCGGCCTGGTCATGCTGGTGCTCGGCGCTCACCTGGGCAAATGCGACCTTAAGGAACTGTTGCGAAGCGCCGAGCTGTACAAAGCGTCGCTGCTCAGGCTTGTGGTGATGCCGCTTCTTACCACGTTGATGCTCTGCGTTCTCGTCATCGCGTTCGGCGCCGGCGCCCCCTCGGTCGACGTCCTTCTCGCGATGGTCATGTACCAGGGGATGCCCGTCGCGGCGGTCGCGTCGCTCTTCGCGCACAAATACGGCCGCGACGGCGACTTCGGCGCGGGCGCGGTGGCGCTCACCACGCTGCTCTCGCTTGTCACGTTGCCGTGCGTCATGGGCGTCGCCACCGCCTTGTTGGGCGCTTGACCTGAGCCGCGGCCGGCGAACTAGGGGAGTGGCTCGAAGTAGTCGGGGTAGTGCTGCAGCACGGCGCTCTTCTCCTCGAGCATCAGGTGCAAGTGCATGTCGGCAAGAAGCGAGGCGTCGTCGGTGTTGCCCTGGGCGATGGCGGCGAGCATGCGCTCATGCTGGTCCATGATCGGGGCCAAGTCGAGCTCTTCGGACATGACACGCAGCCAGCGGTAGCGCTCGAGATGCGTGTTGACGGTGTTGAGCCACTGCCAGACGCGCGAGCGCCCGGCGATTCGGTAGAGCGACTCGTGGAACGCATTGTCGAGGTCGAAGAAGGCGCGCATGGCCTGTTTCCCGTCCGCGCAAGGGGCCAGGCGGGTGCGCGAGAGGAGTCCTTCGAGCTGTGCGAGGTCTTCTTCGGTTGCAGCCGAGCAGCAGCGGACCAGCACGCTTCGCTCGACGCCCTTGCGCAGGAAGCGGGCGTCCTCTGCGGAGGAGAGGTCGATGCGCGAGACGTAGGTGCCGCTCTTTGGCCTGGTCTCGACGAGGCCCTGCTCGCGCAGGCGGACGAAGGACTCGCGTATGGGGGTGCGCCCGATCCCCATTGCCTTCTCCAGGCCTACTGCGGAAAGGCGGCGCCCCGGCTCGAGCTCACAGTAAATGATTTTTGCCCTGATCGCCTCGTAGGCCTGGGATTGAAGACTGTCGTCGAGCATAGACGCCCCTCTCGAACTCTGCACAATGCCGTGCGAGGACAGGGTAGCACGGATGTCGGAAACCCCTCTGTCTTCCTGCGGCAACCTTGCTTCGGGCAGCGAAGGGGCGATTGATGGACCCGCATAGTCGGACTACCGTAACCTAAGCTGCCGGGGGTATTCAAGGAGCTAATGTGTTAGTAAGAAGAAATCTAGCGTATCAGATAAGAGGGATATCAAGGAAAGATTGCTGTCGCCGTGAGCGCGATTCGGGATTGTTCAACGAAGACAACGCAGGGAAAGAAGGAAAGACTATAGCAGCACACATCGTTGTAATGACTGGTAAAGGACTATTTCTGTCGACAATCCTGTAGAACAGGCAACTGCTCGTCACCGTTCATCAGTAAATCTGGGCCATTCACGGAATCGCCCTTGTAAGCTAATACATCACATCCAGAATTGCATATGAGCACTAAACTAATGTGTCAGATGGTACGGCGAGTGCAGAGGAGAGCCCATGGCTACGCTCAGAAACTGGATGAATGAGATAGAAGAGCTGCAGGCGGCGGGCGTCGAGCTGCCCCAGTACGACGTGAACGCCCTCAAGGAGGCGGGAAAGAAGCAGCCTCGTTGGATTCATTTCGGCGGCGGCAACCTGTACCGCGCCTTCCACGCCGAGATCGCCGAGCGCCTTGCCAATGTCGGGAAGCTCGACCGCGCCGTCGTCGTCATGGAAACCTTCCGGCCCTTTACCGTCGACAACGTCTACAAGCCTTACAACTGCGACTCGCTCGAGGTTGTGATGAACGCTGACGGCACGCTCACCGAGCGCGTCATCGCCGCAACGGCCGATGCCGTCTTCGCCAACCCGCAGCGCCCTGCCGACTACGAGCGCGCTATGGCCTACTTCGCCAGTCCCGAACTGCAGCTTGCCACCTTCACCATCACCGAGAAGGGCTACAGCCTGCGCAATGCCGCTGGCGACCTGTTCCCGTTTGTGGCAAAGGAGCTCTCCGAGGGTCCCGCGCACGCCGCCAGTACGATGGGCATCGTCGCCGCGCTGCTGCTTAACCGCTACAAGAACGGCGCCGCGCCCGTCGCCATGGTCTCTACCGACAACTTCTCGCAGAACGGCCGTCGCTTCCGCGACGCGATCCTCACCGTCGCCAACGGGTGGCTTCAGAGCGGCCATGTCGAGCAAGGCTTCGTCGACTGGGTCGGCGACGAGTCCAAGGTGAGCTTCCCCTGGTCGATGATCGACCGCATCACCCCGAACCCCTCGCCAGAGACGGAGGAGGCCCTCAAGAAGCAAGGCTTCACCGACCTGCCGATTATCAAGTCCGAGAACGGCCCCGCCTTCGCCGGCTTCGCCAACACCGAGGAGGTCCACTACCTCGTCATCGAGGACTCTTTCCCCAACGGCCGGCCTGAGCTCGACGCCGGCGGCGTGATTCTCACCGACCGTGACACCGCCGAGAAGGCCGACACCATGAAGGTCACCGCCTGCCTCAATCCGCTCCACACCTGCCTCGCCGTGTTCGGTTGCCTGCTGGGCTACACCCGCATCTGGCAGGAGATGGAGGACGCCGACCTGGTAGCGCTCATCAGGCGCCTGGGCTACGACGAGGACCTGCCCGTCGTCGACGACCCAAAGGTCATCGACCCAAAGGCGTTCATAGAGGAGCTTCTTGCCAAGCGCCTTCCGAACAAGGCCCTGCCCGACGCCCCGCAGCGCATCGCCTCCGACACCTCGCAGAAGGTGCCTATCCGCTATGGCCACACGCTCAACGCCTACGTCGCCGCGGGCAAAGACGCCTCCCAGCTCACCTTTATTCCGCTGACTATTGCCGGCTGGCTGCGCTACTTGCTCGCCATCGACGACGAAGGCAAGAAGTTCTCCTGCAGCCCCGACCCCATGCTCGATGAGCTTCAGGCGGCGCTGGCAGACGTTAAGGTCGGTTGCACAGACGCCGAGCTCGTGCACGGCGCGGTGGCGCCGATTCTCTCCAACAAGGAGATCTTTGACTGCGACCTGTATGAGCTGGGCCTGGGCAAGAAGGTCGAGGGCATGCTGGTCCAGATGCTGGCCGACACCGGTTCGGTACGCGCCACGATCAAGAAGTACGTGGCATAAGGACGGTATCCGCTCGCCGGCAGCGCCGCCCGGCTTTCCCCGAGGACCTAAGGTCCTAAGGCCCTGAGGCCCCAAGACCCCGCCCCTGCGTGGCCGCCACGGCGAGTGCGAGCACCATCATCCGTTATCTACAAGAACGAGGAGAGATGAAGCTATGGAGTTGACGTTTCGCTGGTACGGCTCGGGTGAGGAGAAGATCACCCTCGAGCAGATTCGCCAGATACCCGGCGTGAAGGGTGTCGTGGGCTGCCTCATGGACATTCCCGTGGGCGAGGTCTGGCCCGAAGAGCGCATCGCCGCACTCGTCAAGCAGGTTGAGGATGCGGGCCTGACCCTCAAGGTCATCGAGTCCGTGAACATCCACGACGACATCAAGGTGGGCCTGCCCTCGCGCGACCGGTACATCGAGAACTACAAGCAAACGATACGCAACCTTGCCAAGCATGGCATCAAGTGCATCTGCTACAACTTCATGCCCGTCTTCGACTGGGTGAAGTCTGACCTCGACTACGTCCTGCCCGACGGATCCCACACCCTGTGCTTCGAGAAGAAGAACATCCCGGACGATCCGCAGGTACTTCTCGACACCTACTCAAAGGGCACCAACGGCTTCACGCTGCCCGGCTGGGAGCCTGAGCGCCTTGCTCAGGTGAAGCACCTCTTCGAGATTTACAAGGACGTCGACGAGAAGAAGCTCCGCGAGAACCTGGTCTACTTCCTTGAAGCGATCATGCCCGTCTGCGAGGAATGCGACGTCAAGATGGCCATTCATCCGGACGACCCGCCCTACTCCATGTTTGGCCTGCCCCGCATCATCAAGAACCGCGAGGACCTCGACTGGCTGTGCTCAGCGGTGGATACCCCCTGCAACGGCATCACCCTGTGCTGCGGCTCGATCGCCGAGGAGCCGGGCAACGACATCTACTCCATCCTCGCCGAGTTCACCCGCCGCGGGCGCATCCACTTCGTGCACATGCGCAACATCCGCTATCTGCACCCGGACGACCCGGGGAACAAGGACTTCTATGAGTGCGCCCACCCCAGCGAGTGCGGGTCCAAGGACATGGTCAAGATGATGCGCGCGCTGCACGACAACGGCTTCGACGGCTTCATCCGCCCCGACCACGGCCGCATGATCTGGGGCGAGACCGGACGTCCCGGCTACGGGTTGTACGACCGCGCCCTGGGAATCGCCTATATCAACGGCGTCTGGGAGACGCTCGACAAGCTGGCGTAGTCCTTATCCCGCCCACCCGCCCGCCATGGGGCCTGGATTCCAACGAAAGGCGGCCACCATGCTGCTGAACGACGATTTTCTTCTTACCACCGAATGGGCAAGGAAACTGTTCCACGGCCATGCGGAGCGCATGCCCATCATCGATTACCATTGCCACCTCGTGCCTCAGGAGATCTACGAGGACAAGCGCTACGACAACCTCGCGCAGGTATGGCTGTACGACAACGGCTTCGGCGACCACTACAAGTGGCGCATCATGCGCGCGAACGGCACGCCCGAGGACGTGATCCGCGGCACCGACGACCATGCGAAGTTCCTTGCCTTCGTGGACACCGTCGAGCGCGCGGCGGGCAACCCCATCTACGAGTGGAGCCACCTCGAGCTGCGCCGCGCCTTCGGCATCGACCTCACCATCAACCGCAAGAACGCCGAGGAGATCTGGGAGCGCGCCAACGCCCAGATCGCCAAGCCGGAGTTCTCCGCCAAGGGCCTCATCCGCAAGTTCAACGTCACGTGCATCTGCACCACCGACAACCCCGCGAGCGACCTCACGTACCACAAGCTGCTCGCCGAGCAGAACGATGAGAACGGCTTCAAGGTCCTGCCGACCTTCCGGCCCGATGACCTCATGGGCATCGACCTCGACACGTTCGCCGACTACTGCAAGACGCTGTCCGAGGTCTCCGGCACCGAGGTCAGTGGCTACGCCTCGCTCAAAGCCGCCGCGGCGCAGCGCGTGCAGTACTTCCACGAGGTCGGCGGGCGCCTTGCCGACCACGGCGCCAACGCGTTCTATTTCACACCGGCTTCCGACGAGGAGGTCTCGGCCATCGTCGCCAAGCGGCTGGCCGGCGAGGCCTTGAGCGCCGAGGAGGTCGGAAAGTACCAGACCGCCATGACGCTGTTCCTCATGGGCGAGTACGCCGAGCACGGCTGGACGCTTCAGATCCACGGCAACTGCTTCCGCAACGACTCCGACAAGTACTACCAGCAGCTTGGCGTCGATTGCGGCTTCGACTCCGTGGGCGACCAGCCCGACTTCGTCTACCAGCTCAAGCTGCTGTTCGACGCCGCCGAGCAGGCCTCCGCCCTGCCCAACGTCATCCTGTACAGCCTCAACGACACCGACTGGCTCGCCGCGGCGACCCTGTGCGGCTCTTTCCAGGCGGGCGGTGTGAAGCAGCGCATGCAGTTCGGCAACGCGTGGTGGTTCAACGACACCTTCACGGGCATGAAGAAGCAGCTCACGATGTTCGCCGAGCAGGGTGTGCTGGGCAACTTCACCGGCATGCTCACCGACTCGCGCTCCTTCCTGAGCTACCCGCGCCACGAGTACTTCCGCCGCGTGCTGTGCAACATGCTCGGCGAGCTCGTCGAGCGCGGCTCGCTGCCCGAGGACGAGGAGTACCTGGGCAAGATTGTCGAGGACGTCTCGTACAACAACGCGCACGACTATTTCGGGTTCTTCGAGTAAGAAGCGACCGCCATCGGCTTTTGCAGTGTAACCATCAAATAGGAGTATGACATGGTCATTCATTCAGTTCACGACCAGGAGTTCGCCGAGTACGGAAAGGTGTGGAGCGACGCTCCCGCCGACCTTGTTCGCGAGTTTACCGAGGCGCTGGCCAAGAAGGTGCCGCTGCCCGAGGAGGGCCGCGTTTATCTTACGAGCGACCCCGCCTTGGAAGGGCTCCCCGGAGCCGAGCGTATGCGCAACCTGCTCTTTGGCGGTGCGCCGACGGAGCTGGGACGTGTGGCGGGCACCAACACCCAGCTCAACGCCCTCGAGTACCACCGCTGCAGCGAGTTCAACCTCTCGCCCGACGAGTTCATCCTTATGCTCGGCCGCAGGTCCGATATCCGCGATGGCAAGCTCGACACCTCGACGGTAAAGGCGTTCCGCGTGCCGGCGGGCACCTTGATAGAGGTCTTCGCAACGTCGATGCACTTCGCCCCCGCCGAGACCGACCCCAACCAGGGTTTCCGCGTCATGGTGGCTCTGCCGGCACAGACCAACGAGGCCCTTACGCCTGGGCTCGAGGCCCTTCGTGATGCGGGGGAGGGCGACGCCGCCATGCTTCGCGGCGTCAACAAGTGGCTCATGGCGCACTCTGACAGCCCGCTTGCGGCACAAGGCGCCTATGTCGGCCTTGTGGGGGAGAATCACGACCTCGCCAGGTAGCAGCAGGTAGCGCCAGGCAGCGGCAAGCGACAGCAAATAGCGGCAACAAAGCGGAGGCCAGGCAGGCAACGCTAGGCCGACGAAGGCTCGGTCCGCAATGACCGCAAAGAAAACGCGCCCGTCTTGCAAAGAGACGGGCGCGTTGCGTCACTCGGCGAAGTAGCTCTCGGGGCAGGTCTCCCGCAGCTCGCCTACGATGCGCGTCCAATGGGTCAGATGCTCGCCCACAAGCATACGGATCTGCTCTGGCTTGTGCTCTCTCGCGGAGGCGACGATGCGGGCATGGTCGGACAAGACGTTAGCTGCCTGCGCCCCTACGCTGATGGACAGGTACCGAAGGCGCAGGTCGTGGGAACAGTTCGCCATGCTCAGGTCGAAGGCGAACAGGTTGTTGGACGTCTGGAACAGGCAGCGATGGAAGCGGATGTCCGCCTTCAGCGCACCTCGGTAGTCCTTGCGTTTGATCGAACGCTCGATGAGCGAGTTCGTCTGGTCCATCGTGTCGAGGGTGAGTTGGTTGCAGGTCTGAACGAAATCGTCGACCACCGCCGTCTCGAGGGCATAGCGCACGAAGCGTTCCTGCCGCACTCGCTCTAAGGAGATGGGGCTGATGACGGTCCCGGACTGCGGCTTGACGATGAGCAGGCCCTCCTGCTGAAGCCGAACGACCGCTTCGCGCGCCGGCGTGCGTGAGCCGCCGTAGCGGTCCGAGATCTTCTGGATGCTGATGGACTGACCCGGCTCGAGGATGAGGTTGAGGATGTCCTCCTTAAGCTTGCGGTACAGCTGGTCGCCCAGTTTCGAGTCTGCCATTCGGCCACTCCCTACGTCATTGTGCTCTATCCCGACACCGCTATCGGTGTCACGGACGCGAGCGTCACCTAACGACACGCGAGCACATCGCGATAAAGGGACCTCGACAGCTCGGCATCATAGGTCCAGGACAACAGGATATCGAGCGCAAAGGGGTTGAAACGCGACCCGACATACTCCTGGGCGAAGGCACCGGCGCCGATCTCGCCAAGGCAACGGAGTGTTGAGCGATTCTCGAATCCGAGGAACTTCCAAAGATGTATCGTAGCAGTTCTTGTGAGGATGTCCGTTTCGTTTTGGTCCTCGATCACATGGAAGAGCTCATGGCTGAGGATGAGGGAACGCACCGTCTCAGGCGTGGGGAGAAGCGAAGAAACGACATCGAGCCGCAGCTCATCGGCATCCTGGAGCATCTGGCGGCACAGCTCGCGATAGCGCCTGAGGGGGTCGGACATGAGGTCGATGTGGTTGTCGGGCACGAACTGGGCGAACAACACGCGTTTGCCCGAGACCGGCGCGTCGTTGTCGCTGACCTCGACGCCAAGGCGCCGTGCCAGCTCGTCGGGGCTGGTGATTCGCTGCTCGTCGCGCACGCGCCTCGCCCATGCGCGGCCGCACTCGCGGGCCTGAGAGGCGAGGCGGTCGCCCTCAGCGGGATCGACCTTGCTGCTTAGCAAGTCGGTCGAGACGACATAGCGGTCCCAGGTCTTCTCGTCGAGCTCGTTGAGTGCCCCCAACATGTCGGTGAGCTCGAACCCGGTGGAGCCGGGGCACCCGGCAATGTCGAGGGAAGCCTCCTGACCTGCCTGTTTCTCGCGCTTCCCGCTCACGCGGTCGAAGAACTTGTCGATGGAGCCGTGGAGCGCTTTGCGGACTTCCTCGTCCCATGGTGTGGGCGGCTCCGGGACGGGCTCTGCGCCCCACGTCTTTTTCATGCTGTCCTCCCTGCTTGCCGGTTGGGGGGATGATTGTGCTTCTTGGCATCTCCCCTGAGGGCGTGCGCGGCCGCATCGCCCTTGCGATGCGGCCGCGCGCCTCCGTGCGTACCATGTGACGGTGCCGCCTTGGCCAGCCGCGCTTGCGGCGCAGTCGCCAAGCGGTCCCTCATATCAGGCAGTCGGGCCTACTCGAAGCCCTCCTGGCGGATGTTGCCGGCGACAACGAGAATCTCGGTCTCGGGGTCAAGCGTGGACACCTCGAGGTTCATGAGGAGCATGAGCTGCTCGTAGTCGGGGTTCGAGAAGTCCATGACGCGTGGGCCGATGCACAGGTAATAGTCTGGGCGGATGATGACCTCGGACTGGTAGACGGCGAGCTCATCCCAGAGCTGGGAGACGGCTTCCTCGAACTGAGCGGCGGTCGTCTTGAGCGCGAGGGCGCGGGAGCGCTGCACCTTGACGAATCCCTTCTTGTCGATGACGCGCATCGGACCGGCGGCAGCGGACGTGCATTCGTCGGTCATGCCGTAGACGAAGAAGTGCTCGGACTTCTGGACGAGGGTGACCTTGTCCTTGGTGGTGCGCATGTCCTGTGCGGCGAGCTCGGCGGCCTCGTCATCGGTGAACTCGGACAGGTGGTCTCCGGCGGTCTTGACCTCGGTGGAGCCGGTGGCGATGGCCGTCACCTTTGAGGTCTGCGGGTCGATCTCGATGTGGACCTCGATGGAGTCGATCGTGGCGCCGGACTCGACGGCCTTGTCGATGGCCTCGGCCTTGATGGCGCGGATGTCTTCCTGGGTGGGCGAGGGGATGATTCGCTCGACGACGTCGCGTACCATCGCCAGGGCAACGCCGATGGAGGAAATGACCTCGGCGTTCTCGGGGATCTGGTAGTTAACGCCCATCTTGTTGGAGAAGTAGACGATGAGCGACGCTGCGCCGCCGCCGACGCCCACGAGCGAGATCTGGTCCTTCTCGAGCTTGTACTTCTCGGCGAGGTCGAGGATGACCGGCTCGATCTTGGCGTAAGCGCGCTCCATGATCTGTTTGGCGATGTCCTCGACGGTCGTGCCGCAGTAGTCGGCGAGCGCCTGCATGGCGAGCTTTGCCGCCTCGGCATCGCCGTGGGAGAAGTGCTCGGGCTTCACGAGGCCAAGCACGTTGGCGGCGCAGGAGTTGGTGATGGTGATGCGCTTGCCGCTCTCGAGCCTGATGGCGACGTAATCGGCAGGGTCTCCGGGCTTAGGCGAGAAGAACTCGACCTTGGGTCCCACGATCTGCTCGCGCGGGGTGAAGACGGCGTAGTCGAGTCCCGCGATGTGCGCCGAGCGCGGGCCGACGTCGATGATTCCGCTCTTGTTGGCGCGCACCATGGAGCCGCCGGCGCAGCCGAGGACGCGGACGTCGAGCGAGGAGATGAAGGTGGGGTAGTCGCCCACGATGGAGTAGTCGATGGCAGGGCGGCCGTTCTTGATGACGCCGATGTTGGTCGTGGTGCCGCCGACCTCGAAGTACACGCCGTTCGAGGCGCGCAGGTACATGAGCGAGCCCATGACCGATGCCGCCGGGCCGGAAAGCATGGTGAGCACGGGGCGCTTGCGCATCTCGTTGATCTCCATGACGCCGCCGTCGCCGCGCATGATCATGAGGGGCACGTCGACGCCTGCCTCGCGCACGGACTGCTCGGTGGAGTTGGCCGTGTTGAGCATCTTTGGCAGGATCGAGGCGTTGATGGCGGCGGTGCGGGTACGGCGGGTGAGGCCATAGAGCTTGGTGATGTCGGAGGCCATCGTGATAGGGACGTTCTTCTCCTTGCAGACCTCGTATACCAACTGCTCAGGGCCCGCGTCGTCGACGCCGAACGCCATGGAGGCGACGATGACCTCGGCGCCCTGGGATAGGAGCTGGTCAATGGCGGCCGAGGCGGTAGGCTTATCGAGGTGCTTGGCGGTGAGGAAGGCGTTGAAGATCTGGATCTTCTTGCCCTCGGCGACCTGGATGTCGTCGAGCTTGGTCTGGCGCTTGGCAAGAAACGCCTCGAAGCCCCCCTTTGCCATGCCCAGGACGCCGACTTTCGCGACGTCGCCCTCGATCAGGGCGTTGGTGGCCTGTGTGGTGGAGTGGGCGACGAAGATGACCTCGTCAGGCGAGATGTTGTTCTCTCGCAGGCAGTTCTCGAAGCTCTGGACGACGCCGGCAGCGACGCCGCGCGGATCGTCGTGGGTGGTCTTGACGCTCGACTTGCCGATGATTTCGTGGGTTGCGTTGTCGATGGCGACAGCTTTGGTGTGCGTGCCGCCCACGTCGATGCCCATGCGTACTGCGCGTGCCATTGCGTACCTCATTCTTACTCGTGGGCTGACGCCCTTGTCTTACCCGGCAGTCCGCGCCGCCTGCAGCGTCTTCTCGCGGGGCCGCATCGGCTCGTGACTGGTATACCGGGCATGTGTTCAGGTTCTGGTTCAGGTTCTCCTGCCCGCGTTATCGGGCAGGCTTCGGTGCCAGTGTGAAGAAGCGCCCGGAGGATGGCTTGGGTCCTCCGGGCGTAGGGGGCGGGGGAGGGAGCCTGTTGCTCCCGGGAGGTCGCGGCGGGCGCCCGATGTCCGCCGCGAGGGGTGGTTGGCTAGGCCGCGACCAGGCCGCCGTACATAGCGAAGGCGACGAGGCAGAGGATGGCGCCGCAGATCCAGGCGGTCGGGATCGTCATCTTCATGAAGTCACGGGAACCGACTTTGGAGTAACCGAGGCCCCAGGCGACCCAAGACTGCGTGATGTCGAGGTGCTGCGGGACGATGGTGGCGATGGCCAGTACGGGGTACATGAAGGCGACGGGCCACTGCGTCACAGACAGTACCAGGGCGGCGACGGCGGTGCCGGAGCCAACCAGGTTGGTGGGGCCGCGGAAGAAGCCGAGGGGGATCACGACGGCGAACAGGATGCAAATCGCCAGGGCGTCGGTCGGGATGATGTTGCCGACGACTGCCTGGAAGTACGGGGCGGTGTAGGCGGCGGCGTTGCTGAACATGGAGAGCGCCAGCAGGAAGCCGACCATGGGCGCGACGTCGACGGCGCCGTCAGAGAACTCCTTGGCGAGGCGACGGCACAGCTCGGTGAAGCCTCCCTTGAAGAGCTTGCCCGTGGCGAGAAGGGCATAGAGGGCGGAAAGAATGAAAGCCAGGATGACGGGGAACGTGGTGGTCGAGGTCTTTCCGGTCTCGGCGTCGACCTCGGTGGCCTTGATGACGACGATCAGGAGGACTGGCAGGATGACGGAAATCCAGGAGAACCAGGGGGCGTCACTGGGGGCCTGGGAGGCCTGGGCAGCCCAGGAGCGGGCCGACTTCTTGCCGTTCATGGACAGGTTCGCGACGACCGTCACGACGATGAGCGCCACGACAGCCATGATGACGGCGAACGGGAAGTACTGGGTGTAGTCATACTCGGACAGAAAGCGAGGGTCCATACCGCCGAGGATGCCCTGGTACTGCGTGAAGTTTGTGACGTTCGCGCAGATACCGGCCATGATTGAGCCCATGAAGGCGAACAGGGCGACGGCTGTGGGAATGCCGAGGGCCGCGAGGATCGGCAGGACGATGACGGCGATGGAGATCACAGGACCGATGCCGGTCATGGACGTGAAGATCAGCGCCGTGACGATGCACAGCAGGGTCATCGTGATACGGGGGCGGTCGCCGCCGAGCTCGACGACCTTACGGATGAGCGTGGCCGCGATGCCGGTGTCCATGAGGACGCGGCCGAAGAACGCGCCGAAGAACACGTTGACCAGAATAGACTTGGCATAGTTCTCGGGGCCAGTCTGGAACACGTACTGGAAGACCTTGAGCCAGCTCTGGCCCTCCATCTTCGGGTTGGCGACAATACCGTTGCCGATGAGGGCGAGGGCCGTCCAGATGGCGGCCATGACGAAGAAGCCAACCATGAGGTTGTGGCCCTTGACACAGTAGTAAACCATACCGAAGAAGGTAAGGATTAGCAGTATGCCAATTACGAACTCGACCATAGTTCCTTCCTTTCCTTGTGCCCGGCAGGTCTGCCGGGCAATCTCTTTGCCCGGTTTCCCGGGCACTTCCCTGTAATCGGACCAACGCCTTGGCATGGACGGTGCGCCTGTCCGCCCCGAAACCGGCTGGGGCGCGGGCGCCCTAGGGCGCTTTTCCGAACCGGCTGCTTTTGGCTGTGTGGCATGTTAGATAGACAACTGACATGCCAGTTCGCAAACAAACATATTACTGACCGGCTGAAGCTGCTATTAAAAAGCTGTGAGCGGTCATATATACGGCGCTGAACGTTGTTATTGGCCCGTTCGGCATGGTTTGCTTGCCGGATTCTGGCCTGCGACCTCCCGTACTGGGGCCGCCGCTTGGGGTTTCGCTGACGCGCCCTGGCCAGGACATGCAGGAGCTCTGCCCCTTCTCCCGCGGCCTTCGCTCAGCGACAGCGGCTGCTTGCGACGCTGACTTGAAGCTGGTTGGCGCTTTTGCAGGCCGATGGCAAGAAGTAACGAGAACCCCTTTTTTGAGGAGTGGGGCGGTGATTTCGATGGGGGCATGTGTTCCAATTCGGCAGATACAACTGCCGAATTGGTTGCAGTTGCCATGACGGGAATTCGGCAGTTGCAACTGCCGAATTGTTCGGATCGGGATAGGGAAGCCTTCTTCTCCATCGGCTTCACGCACCATTGCCTCGTCCTGACCGGCGCCAAGACCCTCGCCGAACGCCTCTTCTATATCGATAAGTGCGCCACTGAGCACCTGAGCGTCGAGGCCCTTAAGCGCTCGATTAAGGCGGACGACTTCCACCATCAGGGGAAGGTGCCCAACAACTATCTGTCCACCCTGCCCAAGGGACAGCAGGCGCTCCGCGCCATCACCACCTTCAAGGACGAGTATCTTCTCGACTTCATCAATGTGGAAGAGCTGGGCGTGCGCGATCTCGAGGACGTGGACGAGCGTGTGCTCGAGAAGGGCATCGTTCAGAGCATCAAGCAGTTCATCATGACCTTCGGACGAGGCTTCTCGTTCGTGAGCAATCAGTTCCACCTTGAGGCCTTTGGTGAGGATCAGTTCGTCGACCTGCTCTTCTTTAACCGCGACCTTAACTGCTTGGTCGCCGTCGAGCTCAAGGGCGGCCCCTTCAAGACGTCGTACTTAGGCCAGCTTTCGGGCTACCTGCGCGTGCTGGACGACTTCGAGCGGCGCGAGCATGAGAACCCGTCCATCGGCCTCGTCCTCTGCAAGGACATGAACAAGACCTTTGTCGACTACATCATCCAGGACTTCAACAAGCCTATGGGCGTGGCCACCTACAAGACCTCGGCAGACATGCCGAGCAAGCTCTTGGAGGCCCTGCCGCCCATCGAAGAATTGAAGGCGCTGTTGGAAGGCGATGAAACGCAATGAGTATATGCACCAAGGAGAAGAACCTCGAGGAGGACATCGAGGCGTTCCTGTGCTCGGAGGCCG
>CAZEHG010000021.1:0-17656 GCA_964512475.1 uncultured Atopobium sp. | reverse complement strand
CCTCGCCGGCGTCCGCGAGCGCCATGAACTCGACGGAGGTGTCGCCGCCGATCTGCCCGGAGTCAGCCACGACCGGGAGCGCCTTGATGCCGCAGCGCTCGGCGATGCGCGCATAGGCGGCCTTCTCGTCCTCGTAGCAATCCTGGAGCGACTCCTGCGTGGCGCTGAAAGAGTAGGCGTCCTTCATGATGAACTCGCGACCGCGCATGAGGCCGAAGCGGGGCCGGAGCTCGTCGCGGAACTTGTCCTGGATGTGGTAGAGCGTTACGGGCAGCTGCTTATAGCTGCGGAGTTCGTTGCGAACGAGGTCGGTATAGGTTTCCTCATGGGTAGGCCCGAGGACAAAGTCGCGCTCGTGGCGGTCCTTCAGGCGCATGAGCTCGGGGCCGTAGGCGGCATAGCGGCCGGACTGCTCCCAGAGTTCGGCGGGGGTGACGATGGGGGTGAGCATCTCCTGAGCCCCGATGCCCTCCATCTCGTCGCGGATGACGCCCTCGATCTTCTGGATCACGCGCCAGCACAGCGGCAGATAGCTGTAGAGGCCGGCGGCGGTCTTGCGGATCATGCCGGCGCGAAGCAGCAGCTTATGGCTCACGAGCTCCGCCTCGGCGGGGTCCTCCTTGAGGGTGGGGGCATAGAGACGTGACATCTTCTGGTAGCGCTTCACGGTGATTCCAATCGTCCGGATGCTGTGCCGGGCCAAGGTCCCGGCATCGCGACAGATGGGATTAATTCTACGGCAAGAAGCCCTGCGCGTGCTGAGCTCAAGGCTATGCGCCGCGTTTCTCGCCGAAACGCGACTCGATTTCGGCGAAGAGCTCGTCGACCATGCGGTCCTCCGGCACCTTCCGGATGGGCTCGCCGGCCGCGAAGAGAAGGGCTTCTCCCCTGCCGCTCGCCATGCCTATGTCCGCGCCGCGGGCCTCGCCGGGGCCGTTGACCGCGCAGCCCATGACCGCGACCGAGATGGGGGCCTTCACGTCCTGCAGGCGGCGGGCCACCTCCTCGGCGATTGCGATCATGTTTACCTGGCAGCGCCCGCAGGTGGGGCAGCTCACCAGCTCGGGGTGAAGACGGCGCATACCCAGGGCCGCCAGAAGCTCCCAAGCCACCTTGACCTCCTCGACCGGGTCGGCCGTGAGCGAGAGGCGCATGGTGTCGCCGATACCCTCGGAGAGAAGCACCGAGAGGGCCGCGACGTTCTTGACGGTGCCCTGCGTGAGCGTGCCGGCCTCGGTGACGCCGATGTGGAGCGGCACGTGAGGCAGCAGACGCGAGAGCTCGCGGTTCGTCTGTATGGTCGCCGGCACGTTGTGGACCTTCGCAGACATGACGATGTCGGTAAAACCGCGCTCCTCGAAGTGGCGCACGAAGCTGACGGCGCTTTGCACAAGCTTCTGGGGCTGCGTGAGGTCATCGCGTGCATCGATGGCACGGTCGAGGGACCCCGCGTTCACTCCGATGCGAATAGGGATCCCCGCCGAGCCGGCTTCTTCGATGACGGCGTCGACCTTGTCCCATGAGCCGATGTTGCCTGGGTTCACGCGCAACGCCGAGGCCCCGCGGCGGGCCGCCTCGATGGCCAGTCGGTGGTCGAAGTGGATATCGGCCACCACGGGCAGGGGGGAGCCCGCGCAGATCTCGGAGAACCCGTCGAGCACGGCGGCCGAGGGGATGGCCACGCGAACGATCTCGCAGCCCGCGTCGGCGAGCCGGGCTATCTGCGCGAGCGTCGAGGCGGGGTCGTCCGTCTTCGTGGTGCACATGGACTGTACCGAGACAGGAGCGCCCCCGCCCACCTGCACCTGGCCCACATAGACGGGGCGGGTTATCTCCCGGGGGGCGGCGGGTATGGCGGTTTGGGTGTCGTTGGCTGCCATGGGTTATCCAATCACGAAGCGGACGATGTCGTTCTTGAGCACGACGACGAAAACGAAGACGAAGAAGGCGAGACCGATATAGCTGATGTAACCCTGGGCCTTGGCCGAGAGCTGCCTTCGAACGAGCAGCTGAATAACCTCGATGAGGATCTTTCCGCCGTCGAGGGGCGGGATCGGCAACAGGTTCATGAAGCCAAGCGACATCGAGACGGACGCCGCGAGGATGAGGAGGTCGAGAAGCCCAGAGGAGGCCGCCTCCGAGGCCATGACCGAGACCCCGACCACCGACGAGGACTGGTCGAGCACCTCCATAGTGGTCTGGGGAACGATGAGCTTGACCACGTACTCCGCGACCATCTTCCCGTAGCTTAGGGCAAGCCCCGCGGACTCGATGGGGCCGGGGTGGTAGACGATGACCTCGGAGCCGATGCCGAGCATATCGGCGGCCTGGCCGTCCTCCAAATCGACCGTGAGCTCGACCTGGCCCTCTCCCCGCTCGACCATCAGGGT
Source organism: uncultured Atopobium sp. (assembly GCA_964512475.1). Taxonomy (GTDB): domain Bacteria; phylum Actinomycetota; class Coriobacteriia; order Coriobacteriales; family Atopobiaceae; genus Paratractidigestivibacter. The sequence continues at coordinate 15,266 of CAZEHG010000021.1, read as the reverse complement.
GAAATCGGTGCCGCTAGAAAGATAGGGGCCCAGGGCGGCGGTCAGTGAGGACCAGTCGGAGACCTCGGTCTCCCCCACCTTGAGCACGCGGTCGCCGACCTCCACGCCTGAGGACTCGGCATAGGAGCCCTCGCTCACCTGGCCGATGACCGGCTCGGTCGAGGCGGCGGGGATGCCGGAGGCCATGAAGTACGAGCTCACCACGACGAACGCGAAGAGCACGTTGACGAGCGGCCCCGCGAAGAGGATGGCGAGGCGCTTGAGGAAGCCCATGCCCAGGTAGGTATGGGATCGCTCGGCCTCAAGGAACTTCTCGGCTCCGCACTCGGGGACGCGCGGGGCGCCCGCCTTGGTGGCGCCCGCCTTAGAGAAATCGTGTCCGCGGTCATACTCGGTGAGAAGCGCGGCGTCGCGCGCCATCGTCTCGAAGGCGGCGGGATAGTTCTTTTGGGAGGGCTTCTCGCAGAGCTTGGGGTTGTAGTAAGGCCTCACGGAGGCCCAGTCGGAGAGGCAGACGAGCGCGGAGAGGGCCTCGTCCTCGCCGATTCCCGTCTCGGCCGCCACCTTGGCGACCTCGACGCGGCCGTTTGCCTGCACGCACGCAAGGACCTCGGCGAGCTTGGAGGACTCGACGGGCTCCATGCCGCAGATGCGGTTATACCCGCCCAGGAGCAGCGGCGTCACGCCGATCTCGGTGCCGACCTTCTTGCTCTTGAACGAGAGCCTGTGGCGGCAGGGCAGGCCCAGCATGAACTCGGTCACGCGCACGCCGCAGGCTCGGGCGGCCAGGTAGTGGCCGGCCTCGTGGATGAAGACGAGGACCGAGAGGACAATCGCACCCCAGAACACGGCGGATGCGACGGAAAGAAGCACGGACAAGGTCAGACCTCCGATGCAAGGACGGCGCGGGCGGCCTCGCGGGCGCGGGCGTCGACGTCGAGGAGTTGCCCGATGCTCTCCACGCGCTCGACCGGGGTCGCGTCCATGACCTCGCAGACGACCTTCTCGATGTCCGTGAAGCCGCAGGCCCCCTGGCGAAACGCAAGGTTGGCGACCTCGTTGGCCGCGTTCATGGCGCACGGGATCGTGCCGCCCTCGCGCCCGGCGCGCTTGGCGAGGGCGAGGCACCCGAAGGTCCCCTCGTCGGCCTCTCCGAAGGTGATGGGCGCGCACGACCCCCAGTCGACGCGCTCGACGGAGGTTTCCCAGCGCTCGGGGTAGCTCAGGGCGTACTGGATGGGGGCGCGCATGTCGGTGCCGCCGAGCTGTGCCTTCACGACTCCGTCCGTGAACTCGACCATCGAGTGGATCTTGCTCTGGCGCTGCACGAGCACATGGACGGCGTCGACGGGCACCTGGAAGAGATGCTTGGCCTCGATGACCTCAAGGCCCTTGTTCATGAGCGAGGCGGAGTCGATCGTGATCTTCGCGCCCATGTCCCAGGTGGGGTGCGCGAGGGCGTCCGCGACGGTCACGCGAGAGAGCTCGTCACGCGTCTTTCCGTAGAACGGGCCGCCCGAGCAGGTGAGCCAGATGCAGCGCAGGTCGCTTCGGCGCTCGCCGACGAGACATTGGAAGATGGCCGAGTGCTCAGAGTCCACGGGGATGAGGCGCCCGGGTTTGGCGAGCGGCATGAGCAGGTCGCCGCCGCAGACGATAGACTCCTTGTTCGCGTAGGCGAGGACCTTGTCGGACTTAAGGGCTGCGTAGCCCGCGTGGATGCCTGCGAAGCCTACGAGCGCGTTCACGACGATGTCGACTTCCGGAAGGTCTGCGAGAGCCGTCACGGCCTTCTCGCCGAAGGCGAGGCTGCAGCCGTCGGGCAGCTCGCCGAGCACGGGGTCGTTCGCGCGGGACGCGTCCGCGACGGCAACGTGCGCACACCCGAACTCGCGCGCCGCCGAGACGAGCGCGTCGGTCGAGGTGTTCACGGAGAGCGCGACGACCTCGACCTTGTCGGAGTGGCGCCGGGCAACGTCGAGGGTCTGCGTGCCGATGGAGCCCGAGCAGCCGAGGACCGCCACGCGCACGGGGCGCGGGCGATCGGAGCGAGGGGCGGTGTCCTCGAAGATGGTGATGGGGGTCATTTAGAGAATCCCTCCGATAAGAAAGAGTAGGTACGCGGCGACGGAGCCGAAAAGAAGCGAGTCGGAGCGGTCGAGGAGTCCCCCGTGGCCGGGCATGAGGTTGCCGGAGTCCTTGACGCCGACCCCGCGCTTGATGCGCGACTCGAAGAGGTCGCCGACGACGCCCACGATGCCCACGACGAGCCCCAGCGGCAGGGCGTGCCAGACGGAAAGGCCGTCGACCCCGACGAGGGCGATGGCGACCCAGGTGAGGACGGACCCCAAAAGCCCTGCCCAGAAGCCCTCCCAGCTCTTGTTCGGGCTGATACGCGGCGCGAGCTTGTGCTTGCCGAGCTTTGAGCCGACGATGTAGGCGAAGCTGTCGCTCACCCAAATGCAGAGCATCACCCCGAGGGCGAGGATCGCCCCTTGGGGGCCTTTGTCGAAGGCGCGGATGAGGACGATGGCGGAGAACGAGAAGCTTGTGTACACGGGGCCGAAGACGGTGACGGCGACGTCGGCGATGTTGGCCCGCGGCGTGGCCACGTACCAGGCGGCGATGGCCACGAGGAAGATCATGAGGACAACGGCCATGCCCGAGACCCCGCAGCCGTAGGCGGCAAGCGGGAAGAGGAGCGCGACGGCGAGACCGAAGATTTCGTTGGGCCCGCGCCCGCCCATGCGGCAGATCCGGAAGAACTCGGAGCAGCAGAGCCAGGCCATGCCCATGATCAGAAGCGCCGTTGCGAAAGGACCCAGGAAGAGGCACCCGATTGTGAGGAAGGCGTAGATGGCGCCGGAGGTCGTGCGCGTGAGGAGCTTCTCGGCCGACCCGCGGGCGCGCTGCCCGCGCAGGGTGCCTTGCGCGCGCTGCCCCTCCTTCGCGGCCCGCAGGGCCTCGAGCTTGTCGACCTGCTTGTCGAGGCCGACGCTCTGACGGCCCCGGTTCCCGCTGTTCTCGCCCATGCTACTTGACGCCCCCGAACCTGCGCTCGCGCCCCTGGTAAGACCGCACGGCGCGGAGCATGTCCCAGCGCGTGAAGTCGGGCCAGTACGTGTCGGTCACGTAGAACTCGCTGTAGGCGAGCTGCCAGAGCAGGTAGTTGGAGAGGCGCAGCTCGCCGGAGGTTCGGATGAGGAGGTCCGGGTCGGGAAGCCCCCGCGTATAGAGATGCCCCGCTATGGCGTCGGCGTCGATGGATCCGGCCTCACGCTCCCCTGCCGCGACCTCGGCGGCGAGTTCCCGTGCAGCGCGGGCGATCTCGGCCCGGGAGCCGTAGTTGACGGCGAGGGCGAAAACCATGCCGGTGTGGTCGGCGGTCTCGTCCAGGCCCCGCTGGAACACGAGCCTCGTCTCCTCGGGAAGCGCCGCGAGATCCCCGAGGAACCTGAGCCGCACGTTCTCCTGATGGAAAAGCGGAAGCTCCTTCACGAGCGTCGTAGCGAAGAGGTGCATGAGGAGATTGACCTCGCGCTGAGGGCGCTTCCAGTTCTCGGTCGAGAAGGCGTAGACGGAGAGCACGTCGAAACCGAGGCGGACGCTCGTGGTCACGGCCTCCCGCAGAGACTCCACACCGGCGACGTGGCCTTGGCTCCGGTCCAGCCCGCGCGCCGTCGCCCAGCGGCCGTTGCCGTCCATGATGATGGACACGTGCCTTGGGATGCGGGCCATGTCCACGTCCTCGAGCGAGATGTCATCAGGCGAATCGGCGTAATACTCCTGAAGGAGATTCTCGTCAAAGCCCACAGCTGCTCTCCCTGTTCTGCCTCTTCCGCGGAGCTGCTCCGCATCGGGCACCGGCGTCGAATTTCTCATATCTGCGAAGAAGGGCGCCCCTCCCCTGGGGGGTCTCCCGAACTCGTTTAAGTCTACCCTATAGCCTGCAGGCAGTCCGGATATGCGCAAAAAGCCGACCGTCGCGTAGGCGGCGGCCGGCTCGTTTTGACCATGCGCGGGTAGCCGCGGCGGATCGGGATGCCGGAGCCTATATCTCCATGATCTCCGCGGTCTTGTCCTTTAGCAACTCCTCGATCTTCGCGACGTAGGAGTCGGTGAGCTTCTGGATGGCCTTCTTCTCCCGCGTGGCCTCGTCCTCGGGGAGCTCCTCGTCGCGCTCGACCTTGCCGTTGGCATCGCGGCGGACGTTGCGCACGGCGACGCGGGCCTCCTCGGCGAGCTTGGAGCACTCCTTGGCAAGCTCCTTGCGGCGCTCCTCGGTCGGGCGCGGGAAGGGCAGACGGATGGAGATACCGTCGTTCGAGGGGGTGATTCCCAGGTCGGATGCCTCGATGGCCTTCTCGATTGCCTTGAGGGAGGTCTTGTCCCACGGCTCGATGACGAGCATGGACGCCTCGGGGACCTTGACGCCGGCGAGCTGGGTGATCGGCGTGGGCTGACCATAGTAGTCCACCTTGATCGGGTCGAGGATATGGGCGTTGGCGCGGCCGGAGCGGACGCGCGAGAAGTTCGACTTCAGGGCGTCGATGGCCTTGTCCATGTGGGACTTTGTGTAATCGGTGTACTGGCTCATGCTAGTTCTCCTTATCGAAAACCACGGTGCCGACGTTTTTGCCCTCGACGGCGTGCAGGAAGTTCCCGTCGCCGTTGATGTCGAAGACCATGAGCGGCATGGAGTTGTCGCGGCACAGCGCGATGGCTGCCGCGTCCATGACCTTGAGGTTCTTGGTGAGGACCTCGTCGTAGGTGACGGAGTCGTACTTGACGGCTGCGGGGTTGGTCCTCGGGTCGCTGTCGTAGACGCCGTCGACGTTGGTCGCCTTCATCAAGATCTGCGCGTTGACCTCGCAGGCACGCAGGGCGGCGCCGGTGTCCGTGGTGAAGAAGGGGTTGCCGGTGCCGGCCGCGAGGATGACGATACGGCCCTTCTCCATGTGGCGGATGGCGCGCCTGCGGATGTAGGGCTCGGCGATCTGGCGCATGGAGATGGCGCTCATGACGCGGGAGTCCATGCCGGCCTGCTCGAAGGTGTCCTGGAGAGCCAGCGCGTTGATGACCGTGGCGAGCATTCCCATGGAGTCGCCCTGGGCGCGGTCCATGCCGCCCGCTGCGCCCTGGACGCCGCGGAAGATGTTGCCGCCGCCGATGACGACAGCAATCTGGACGCCGGCGTCGTAGACGGGCCTGATCTCGTTGGCCAGCCGCGTGGGGACCGAGGGATCGATACCGAAGTCCTGGTCGCCCATGAGCGCCTCGCCGGAAAGCTTGAGCAAAACGCGGTTGTACTTTAGGTCAGCCAAACCGTCCTCCACTCTTCGATAGATGAACGCGCCCGGAAGGCGCCTCTTTGCCGATAAAAGAGTGTACCAGAGCGCGCGGGCGAGAAACGGGTCCTTACGCGAGCGTGGTGCCTGGGCACATAAAAGGAGCCGGTCACGTTCGTGGCCGGCTCCCGGGAACAATCTATTCGAACTTACTCGCCGAAGCGGTAAAGGACGAAGGACTTGACCTTGATCTCGTCGCCGAGGTCCTTGGAGGTCTTCTGGGCGAGACCGTTGATGGTCGTGGAGGAATCCTTGACGAACTCCTGCTCGCAGAGGACGAACTCCTTGAAGTACTTCTCGAGACGGCCCTGGGCCATCTTCTCCTGGATAGCCTCGGGCTTGCCGGACTCGGCGGCCTGAGCCTTGTAGATGGACATCTCGTGCTCGACGGTCTCGGCCGGGACGTCGTCGCGGGTAGCGGCGACAGGGGCGGTAGCGGCGATCTGCATCGCGACGTCGTGGGCGAAGGTCTTGAACTCGTCGGCAGCGGCGGTCTCGGCCTTGGCGAACTCGAAGGAGCAGATGTCGGCGATCTTGCCACCGAGGTGGATGTAGGAGGCGAGGGCGCCGTTCTCGACGGCGACGCGCTGGAAGCGCATGACCTTCATGTTCTCGCCGATGACGTGAATCATCTCGGTGAGCTCGGCGTCGACGGTGGAGCCGTCCATCTCGCAAGCCTTGAGGGCATCGACGTCGGCGGGATCCTGCTCGGCGACGACCTGGGCGAGCTTAGCGGCGAAGCCGGTGAACTTGGGGTTGGTGCCGACGAAGTCGGTCTCGCAGGAGAGCTCGAGGATGGCGCCGGTCTTGCCGTCCTCGGAGACGTAGGTGGCGACGGTGCCCTCGTTGGTGTCGCGGCCAGCGCGCTTGACGGCCTTGGCGATGCCCATGGTGCGCAGGACGTCGACGGCCTTCTCGAGGTCGCCCTCGGCCTGGACGAGAGCCTTCTTGCACTCCATCATCGGGGAGTCGGTCATCTCGCGGAGCTGCTTGACGAGGGCGGCGGTAATCTGAGCCATTGGTATCTCCTCTAGGGTCGAAGTTGAATTGCTTGGGTCCGTGGGGACTTACTCGGCGGCGGGAGCCTCAGCCTCGGCGGCCTCGGCGGGAGCGGCCATCTCCTCAGCGGTGATCTGCTCCTTGCCGGAGCCGGCGAGCACGGCGTCGGCCATGAGCTCGCACATGAGGGAGACGGAGCGGATGGCGTCGTCGTTGGCGGGGATGCCGTACTCGATCACGTCGGGATCGGAGTTGGTGTCGAGCAGGGAGACGACGGGGATGTGCAGGCGGTTGGCCTCGCGGATGGCGATCTCCTCGCGCTTGGAGTCGACCACGAAGAGGGCCTGGGGCAGAGCGGTCATGTCGCGGACGCCGCCGAGGTTCTTCTGGAGCTTATCGAGCTCCTTGCCGAGAACAGCCTGCTCCTTCTTGGGGAGAGCGGCCATGCGGCCGTCCTCGACCATGGCCTCGAGCTCCTCCATGCGGTTGATGCGGGAGCGCATGGTCACGAAGTTGGTGAGCATGCCGCCGAGCCAGCGCTGGTTGATCCAGGGCATGCCGCAGCGCTCGGCCTGCTGGGAGACGGGCTCCTGGGCCTGCTTCTTGGTGCCCACGAAGAGGACCTTGCCGCCCTTGGAGGCGACGTCCTTGAGGAAGGAGTAGGCCTTGTCGGCGCCGTACATGGTCTGCTTGAGGTCGAGGATGTAGATGCCGTTGCGCTCGCCGAAGATGTAGGACTTCATCTTGGGGTTCCAGCGACGGGTCTGGTGACCGTAGTGGCAGCCGGCATCGAGAAGGGTCTGAATAGTGATCTTAGCCATGGTAACCTCCTGTGGTTGGTCCTCCGCGCGAGGTCATCCCCGTGAACTGCCACCCGAGGCCTGGCTATACGCCTTCGGGCACCACGGCAGTCGGGTCGTCGCGCGTGTGTGATGGTATCGGCGGGTCGCCGATATGTCGTGCGGATGCACAACAGCGATAAAGTATAGCAAGAAGCCCGTTCCTGTCGAGGGTCAATCGTGCGCCATATCCTCGCCACATGACGAGCGCGGATGGGCCGCCCGGGCGGCGTCCTTGAGGCGCTCGACCGAGAGATGGGTGTAGACCTGGGTCGTCGAGAGACTCTCGTGGCCGAGGAGCTCTTGGACGCTGCGGAGGTCCGCTCCCCCGCCAAGGAGCTCGGTCGCGAACGTGTGGCGCATGGCGTGCGGCGTGAGGCCGGCGTCGAGGCCCGCCTGCGCCGCGCGTCTCTCGAAGACGCTGCGAAGGGCGGCGGCAGACATGCGGTTGCCCCGCGTCGAGACGAACAGGGCGCGCAGCCCGTCCTCGCTCGGGCGCCGCGCGGCCGCGAGCAGCGCGCGACGCGCACCGTCCTCGTAGCGCGCCACCCAATCGAGCGCCGACTCGTAGAGGGGCACGATGCGCTCCTTGCCTCCCTTGCCGAAGAGTCTGACCTGAGCGGCCGCGTAGTCGACGCCGCCTGCGTCGAGGGCGGAGGCCTCGGAGATTCGGGCCCCGGTCGCGTAGAGGAGCTCGAGGAAGGCACGGTCTCGCAGGCCCGCCGGGTCGGCTACGTCGCAAGCCTGCAAGAGGCGCGCCGCGTCCTCGTCGCTCATTGTCTTCGGAAGCCGGGCCGCGCGCTTGGGGCTCGCCGCCGCGGTCGCGGCGCCGCTCGTCTCGATGCCGTGCGACCCCATCCACGAATAGAGGCCGCGGACGGCCGAGAGACGACGGTTGATCGTGGCGGTCGAGCAGCGCGCGCGGGAGAGCTCGCCGAGGTAGGACCTGAGCTCCTGGTGAGTGAGCGAGAACGGGTCGACGCCCGTCCTTTTTGACCACCGCGAGAAGTCCCCGAGGTCTGAGCCGTAGGCGCGCGCGGTGTTCGGCGAACAGCCCCGCACCTCCTCAAGTCCGCGGACATAGGCGTCTATGCACTCGTCGATCTTCATCGGGCGCAGAAGAGCTCCGAGCGGGAGGCGATGTAGGCGTCGAGGTCGGCGGCGGCGCGCTCCGCCATCGCCGATCTCCTCGCCGCCTTGTCACGCACGTGCGCGGCCAGCGGGGGAAAGATGCCGAAGTTCACGTGCATCGGCTGATAGTCCTTCGTCGCCGGGTCGGTGGCGTATCCCACGAGCGAGCCGAGCGAGCCGGTGACAGGGAGCTCGACGGGCGCGGTGCCGATGAGCTCCGCGTAGGTGTTGAGCGCTGCGAGCAGCCCCGAGGCGATGGCCTCGACGTAGCCCTCCGTTCCGCAGATCTGCCCCGCGAGACGAGCCTGCGTGCCGGGAACCTTGAACGTGCGGTCAAGGACGTGGGGGGAGTCGACGAAGGAGTTGCGGTGCATCACGCCGTAGCGCAGGAACTCAGCGTTCTCGAGCCCGGGGATCATCCGGAAGACGCGGCGCTGCTCCGGCCAAGTGAGGTTCGTCTGGAAGCCCACGAGGTTGTATGCCGCCCCCGAGGCGTTCTCGCTCCTGAGCTGGACCGCCGCCCAGGGGCGGTGCCCCGTGCGCGGGTCGGTGAGACCGACCGGCTTCATGGCGCCGAAACGCACCGCGTCGCGCCCGGCGCGCGCAACCTCCTCCACGGGCTGGCACGCGCAGAAGAGGTCGCGTTGCTCGAAGTCGCGGGCCACCACGCGCTCAGCCCCGAGCAGCGCGTCGATGAAGGACTCGTACTCGTCCCTGCTCATGGGGCAGTTGAGATAGTCTCCCGCGCCCTGCTCATAGCGCGACTGGGAGAAGACGACCCCGCGGTCGATGGTCTCCGCGTCGACGATGGGCGCGGCGGCGTCGTAGAACGAGAGGTGCCCGGCGCCGACGGCGACCTCAATAGCCGAGAAAAGCTCGTCGGAGCACAGGGGCCCCGCGGCGATGACGGAGGGCCCTTCGGGGATGGCCGTCGCCTCGCGGCGCTCGACCTCGATCAGCGGTTGGTCCTCAACGGCGCCGGTGACGAGGGCGGAGAACCGATCCCGGTCGACGGCGAGGGCGCCGCCCGCGGGCACGGCGGCCTCGCGGGCGAAGGCGAGTAGGCGGCAGCCCATGGCGTCGAGCTCGCGCTTGAGGATACCCGCGGCAGAGTCGGGTTTGGTCGACTTGAGCGAGTTCGAGCACACGAGCTCGGCGAAACGGTCCGTATGGTGGGCGGGCGACAACGAGGCGGGCCGCTGCTCGATAAGGCGGACGCGGACTCCCCTCTCGGCGAGCTGCAGGGCGCACTCGGAGCCCGCGAGCCCCGCGCCGACGACGGTGACCGTGTTGTGCATGGCGACTCCAGATCAAAAGATGGTCGGTGATTCAGCTGGACCTATTGTGACCCAAGAGATAAGCCTCGGAGGGGCAATACCTGCCGTCCGGCAAACGTTCCACGAGGTTTCTGGCTTCGTAGTCGGCGAGCACGCGAAGCATCCCGAGGACGTCCTCGCCGAGGCTCGAGGCGAGCTCATCGGGCCGTAGGGGCGAGGCGAGCAGCGCAGCCATCACGGGGCCGGTCTTCTGCGGCGTCGCCGAATCCCTGAGCAACAGGAATCCGAAGTCGAGCGAGATCGAGAGGGCGAGCGACTCTTCGTCGGGGATGATGCGCGCGCCGTCGGCGATAAGGGAGTTCGTCCCCCGCGAGTTCGCGGAGAAGATCGACCCCGGGACAGCGTAGAGGGAGCGGCCGAGCTCTATGGCCGCGTCTGCCGTGCCCATGGTGCCTGAGCGCGCCCCGGCCTCGGTCACGATGAGCACGCGCGAGAGAGCCGCGATGAGCGAGTTCCTTTTGGGGAAGGCCCAGCGCCTAGGGCCCGTCCCCCAGCGCTCGGCCGAGACGACGGCGCCCCCGGATGCGACAGCCCCCTCGTAGACGTCGCGGGAATCGCTGGGGTAGACCTGGTCGGCGCCGCAGCCGGACACCACGACCGTCTTTCCGCCGGCGGCGAGCGCGGCCCTCCCGGCGGCCGCGTCACAGCCCATGGCACCCCCCGACACGAGGCAGACGCCGCCCTCGGCCGCCACGCGCCCGCACATCGACGCTATCGAGAGGCCGTAGGGCGTCGCCCTTCTCGCGCCGACGACCCCGAGGCAGGGGGCCTGCAGGCATCCCGGGTCCCCGATGCCGTAGAGCACGGCGGGCGGGCTCGCCAGGTCATACAGCGCCGGCGGGTAGCCGTCCTCGCCGGCGCGGATCTCCCAACGCCCTTCCGTTCCCTGCGCCATGCGCGCCTCCTCACAGCCTCGCCCGGGACCTGAAGCCCAGGGCCTCGACGATGTCGTCCTGCTCGACCAATGGGTGCTCGGCGAGGTCGGCGACTGTCCTGGCGACGCGTGCGACGCGGACGATGGCCCTCCCGCCGAGCCTCAGCCGCCCGGCATAGCCTTCGAAGAGTTCCATGGCGCCGCTGCCGAAGCGCGCCCCTCCGGGCCCCGATGGCCCCTCCTCGCGAGCCTCGCGCCAGGCCCTGAACTCGCGGGCGCTCAACACAAGCCCGTGCATCTCGGCGGAGCCCATGCCCTCGCCTCCCCTGATGACGCTCCTCTCGGAGGGGCGCGCGACGTCGCAGACGACGTCTATGCGGTCCATGAGGGGGCCTCCGATCTTATTCTGGTAGGCGAGGACCCGGCCGGGGCTGCAGGTGCAGGTATAGCCCGGGTCCCCAAGGTGCCCGCAAGGACAGGGGTTGGCCGCGGCGACGAGCTGGAAGTCGCACGGGAAGGAGAACACGCCGTCGACGCGTACGATGCGCACCTCTTTGTCCTCCATCGGCTGCCGCATGGACTGCAGAACGTTCGTCGCGAACTCCGGCAGCTCGTCCAGGAAGAGCACCCCCTTGTTCGCGAGCGAGAGCTCGCCGGGAAGGACCGGCCGGCCGCCGCCCACGAGCCCGCCGAGCGAGATGGAGTGGTGCGGGGAGCGAAACGGTCGTATGCCCGCCGCGATGTCGTCGATCGGCTGCCCGGCGACGGAGTGGATGAGCAGCGCCTCGGCGCGCTCCTCGTCCGTGAGGGGCGGCAGGATCGAGGGAAGGCGTTTAGCCAGCATCGATTTACCGGATCCGGGCGGACCGACCATGAGCATGCCGTGGCGCCCCGCCGCGGCGATGACCATGGCACGCTTGGGGATCTCCTGGTCGCGGACATCGGCGAAATCGAGCTGCGCCGGCCTTCGGGGGGTGGTCCCGGCGCCGGTCTCGTAGGCATTGAGGGGCCGCAGGCCCTCGAGGCCGGCCTTGAGCTGGGAGATGCAGGCGAGCCCGAGCGCCTCGGCGCCAGGGGTGGGTGCATAGGCCGCGTCCGCCGAGGCCACGAGCTTGACGCCCGTCTCGGCGGCGAGAAGCGCGTATGCCGTCGTGCCGCGCGTCGGGATTACCTGACCCTCGAGCCCCAACTCGCCGACGAAGAGGGCCTCGTCGGCCACGCGCGGCGGGACCTGTCGAGTGGCGACCAGGACCGCGACGGCGATGGGCAGGTCGAACCCGGTGCCGGACTTCCTCACGTCGCCCGGAACGAGGTTGATGTTCAGGCGTGCGCGCGGGATGTCGTAGCCGCAGTGGCCGAGGGCGCATCGGACGCGAGCCGCGGACTCGCTCACCGGGCCGTCGACGCTGCCCGTGAAAGAGAATCCCGGCATGCCGCCGCCGGGCGAGACCTCGACCGTGACGGGGACGGCCTCTACCCCGCGCAGGAGCGCCGCATGGACGCACGCGATAGCCGGCATCAGCGGTCTCCCCAGAAGGCGCCGTTGATGTAGTGCAGGCGGGCGTCCTCCCCGTCCTTGACGCTCAGGCCCGCGACGTCGAACCGGGCGAGGGACTCCCGCCCCGCGCGCAGGAGGTAGTCCCGGGCGATGTCGCGGTACCTATCCTGTTTCGCCTCGCCCACCAGGAGCTCCGGCACGACGTCATCGTCGAAGCTCTCGACGCGCCGCGTCTTCACTTCCACGAACGCGAGGGTCCCATCCGCAGTCCTCGCGATGATGTCCGCCTCGCCGTGGGGGCAGGTCCAGTTGCGCTCGACGACCTCGTTGCCTGTAGCCTCCAGGAAACGGCACACGAGCGACTCCCCCGCGCGGCCGAGCTCCTTTGTCCCCATAGCCGAGTAGGCCTGGGCAAGCCCGTAGCCGCACCGCGGCAGGCGGATCATCCTGTGGAGCTCGAGCTCCCCTGGCCCCTCGCATAGGCAGAGCCCGGAGACCCGCCTTCCCTCGCCGTCGTCCCCGATGAACATGCGGCGCCCCCTTCTTCGTGTCTTGCCTGGGGGCCACTGTGCTACGGAGGCTCCGACGCGGCGCTCACGGAACACCGACGGCCTTCCGACGCCATGCCGACAGCGGGCCGACGGTTCAAAACCGCGTCACGACCAACCCCCGCAACACAGAAACGGCCGGTGTTCAAATCACCGGCCGTTCGAGGAATTCGCTCCTAGAAAAGAGAAGGCGTCTCCAGAAAGTTTCCACAGAAAGAGAAGCGATGTATCGGGGTAAGCCCATGGGCCTTGATGGCGGCGATGTGCTCGGCGGAAGCATACCCCTTGCACTCGGCAAGGTGGTAGTCCGGGTACTCGTCGGCGTAGGCGACCATGAGATGGTCCCTCGTCACCTTCGCGACGATCGAGGCCGCGGCGATAGAGGCCACGCGTGCGTCGCCCTTGACGAGGGTCTTCTCCTTGGGGTGGACGTGCACGGGGTTGCCGTCGATGAGGACGCAGTCAGGCTCAACCCCGGCGTCCTCGATGGCGCCCCCCATCGCCATGCGCAGCGCCTGGGCCATGCCGACGGCGTCGATCGAGGCGGGCTCGACGTGGCAGGTGCCGATGGCCAGTGCAACGTCGGCGATCTTCGCAGCGAGGACCTCGCGCCTCGCGGGGGTAAGCTGCTTGGAGTCGTTGATGCCGATGATCTGCGGGTCGTAGGGCAAGGCGACGGCGCAGACCGTGAGAGGGCCTGCGATGGAGCCTCGTCCGACCTCGTCGACGCCGAGCACGATGCCATCTCCCCCGAGCTCACGCTGCAGGTCGTACATCCCCTGCACGCGACGGCGCTCGGCCTCGTCTCGCTCGAGTCGGCGTTGCGCCGAGGAGACGGCGCGCTGGACCTGCTTCCTCGGGTCGCCCGCATAACGATCGATGAGCGAGCGGGCCTCGTCGGCGGGCGCGTCGGAAAGAAGGGCCGCGATCTCCTTGGCGCTCGAGGCGCGGGCAATGCGTTCGGGCATCTTGTCTCCCAATACGAAAAAGGGCCGCCCCTGTGGACGGCCCGAAACGTGCTCGGTCTCGCTTTAGCGCTTCTCGGGGATGCGCGCGGCCTTGCCGACGCGATCGCGGAGATAATAAAGCTTGGCGCGACGGACCTTGCCGTGGCGAACAACCTCGAGCTTGGCGATCTTCGGGCTGTGAAGCGGGAAGGTGCGCTCGACGCCGACGCCGAAGGAAACCTTGCGGACAGTGAAGGTCTCGCGCGCGCCGGAGCCGCTCATGCGGATGACGTCGCCCTGGAAGACCTGCTCGCGCTGACGGTCGCCCTCGATGATCTTGTAGTGGACCTTGACGTTGTCGCCGACGAGAACGGTCGGGATGTCGTCGCGAAGCTGCTGGGCCTCGATTGCGCGGATGTAATCCATTGTCTTTCCTTGTCTCTAGAGGTGCCGACGCGGCTTGCGAGCGGCACATAGGCTTACACACAAGGAGAAACTATAAACGACGGCCGCCGACGTATCAAGAAAATTCACAACTAAAGGCAAAAACCTGCGAGTATGCCGTTCAGCTGGCTTGCCGCAACCGCGGACGAGGGATATCCCGACCCCATGATTTGGAAGAACATGCCGTCATCGGCGTCGGTGAAGCGCAGCGGGTAGGGCGTTCTCAGCCAAAAACACTCGTCGGCCGACCCCAGCAAGTCGCCGACCGCTGCATAGGAATCGCGGTCGTGGACCCCGTTCTGGGCGAAATAGCGGTACTGTGAGCCCTCTGACGATATCAACTGGTCATAAGGCCCGAAATCGGTGTAACTCGTATTGTAGATGGGGTCGTCGCCGTATTCTTGCATGAACCAGGTGAGCTCCCCGTATATCTCCGAGGCGGAGAAGAGCCACAGCGCGTCGCTGGTCTGCGTGACCGACGAGGAATCAGAGGCGATTCCCGCGTTGTTGGCTGACTTGAGCACGTTCGCGAGGCGCGGCGAGAGGTCGGCGGGGAGAAGCGAGCGTGCCTCGTCCTGGAGCCAGGAGCGGCCCTCGGAGGACTCCCAACCGCCCTCACATGTGGCAGTGGGGTTCATGGCACGCTTGGGGAGCCCGGTGATCGCGAAGGTGAGTGCGGCCTTGCCGGTGCCGTCCGCCTTCTCGTCCGCGAGCACGCCGACGACGCGGCAGGTCCCGACACTGCCGTCGGTGAAGACGACCTGGCGAACGCATTCCTTGACGTTGCCGTCGTCGTCGACGATCCCGAACTCGCGCGCAACCGCGAGCCCCTCCTCCTCGCTGTCCGCGGACTCGATGATGTCCGCGATGGTGCCGAGCTCCTCCCAGCTGTACGAGGAGAAGGCCTTGGCGGTCAGCTCCGCTGTGTCCTCCGAGGGGGACTCCTGCGCGGAGCCGGGACCGCTCATGCCCGGGAGCGAGCCCGTCGCGACGACGACGAACACGCCGGCGCAGGCGAGGAGGAACACGAACGAAAGCACGACCGGAAGATACGAACCCCTGGACCTCGACACGAATAACACCCCAATCTCGATTTCAGCGCCCTCAGTCTCGCATAAAAAGAAGGGAGAGGGTCACCTGGACCCTCTCCCCCGTCAAATCACTATGGCACGAGCGCCCTTAGTCGAGCTTCTTGGCGCCGCCGTTCGACTTGATCTTGGCCTGGGCAGCCGCAAGGCGGGCGATGGGCACGCGGTACGGCGAGCAGGACACGTAGTCGAGGCCGAGGTCGTAGTACATCT
>CAZEHG010000020.1:0-18119 GCA_964512475.1 uncultured Atopobium sp. | reverse complement strand
AGGAGTAATCGAGGACCTCCTCCGTTGCCAGATCGAGGTCCACGGTCACGTTATATGAACCGCCGTGCGAGGCGTCGACGTTGCCGTAGACGCGGAACGTCGAGCCGATGCTGCCCTCGCTCGAGCGGACGCCCCAGACCGCGCCGTCGAGCACGAGCTTTCTGCCCTTCGTATAGGTGCTTGGGAGCGCCGCCTCGCGCTCGAAGGTGTCCACCAGCAGCTTGTTCGCCATCGGGCTCCTTTCGTCGACCTCCTACAATAGCCGACGGGCGCCGCGGCGGGCGCGGGAAGAAGGGCAGCGGCTCGAGAGTTGTACCGTACCCGAGGCGGCACCGGCTAGAGGAGGCGCCATCTGGAGGCGCTTTGCTCCGAGGTGGCGCGAAACCGCCGAGAAAATCACCCGAGGTGGCGTTGCGGGCACCACCTCGGGCTTTTCTTGCCAACAAGGCTCAGGACGACATGGCGGCCGGGCAGAGGCGCCCCCAGAAGGATTAGCGCGCGACGCAGGTGAAGACGAGCGCCTGCTCAGGGTTGATCTTCGGCAGCTCGAGGCCGAGCGTTGCGAGCGCGCGGCCCGACAGTACGAGCGGCTCCTCCGCGCCCCACCAGGGAACCTGCACGAAACGGACGGCCGCGGGCGTGTCCTGCGGCACCCCCTCGAGCGGCCTCACCTCATAGAGTGCCTCCGTGTCGAGCCCCGGCAAGAAGCCCCGCTCGCAGTCGTCAACGGGATAGGTCGTCGGCGAGTACGCGACGTAGACAGCGCGCTTCTTGTCCGGGGAGACGGCGCCGCGCAGGCGCAGGTAGCCGCGCTCCCCCACCGCGTGGACCACGTCTGCCCCCATGAGCATCGGCCGCCAGCGCTTGTACGCCGCGACCCACGCCGCCAGCTCGTCGAGCTCCTCCTCCGAGGCGCCGGTCAGGTCCCACTCGATGCCGAGGTGGTACAGGAACGACCCGGCGGCGCGGAACTGCAGCGAGCTCGTGCGGCCCGTGAAGCGGCACCACGGCTTGCCGATGTGCGCGCCCACGACCTCGGGCGGCAACAGCATGTCGGTGCCGTCGTGGATGGCCCAGCGCTCGACGGGGTCGAGCATGTCGGAGCCCCACACGCGCTGCGCACGCTCCATGACCTCGAGGTCGATGCGACCGCCGCCCGACGCGCAGGACTCGATCTCGAGCACTGGGAACCGCTCGCGCAGCCTGTCGAGGAGCTCGTAGTACGCGAGCGTCTCGGCGCGATAGCCGGGGCGGCCGGTACGTTGGTCGCCCGCCTCCCAGAGGTCGCGGTTGTTGTCCCACTTGATGTAGTCGACCGCGTGCTCCGAGAGGAAGCGCTCCATCTGGCCGTACACGTAGTCAAGGCACTCGGGGATCGCCAGGTTGAGACCATGCTGGTTTCGCTGCTCCGCCGGGCGGTGGTCCGTCGGCGAGAGGATCCACTCGGGGTGCGCCCGCGCCACCTCGGAGTCGGTGTTCGCGCACTCAGGCTCGAACCAGATGCCGAACTGCATGCCGAGCCCGTGCACATGGCCGATCAGGCGGTCGATGCCCTCGGGCCACACCTCGTCGGAGACCCACCAGTCGCCGAGGCCGCTGTCGTCGTAGCGCCTGGTGGAGAACCAGCCGTCGTCGACCACGAACCGCTCGACGCCGACCCGCGCGGCGACGTCGGCGAGCCAGGTGAGCTTCTCCTCGCTCATGCGGAAGCCGACGGCCTCCCAGGTGTTGATGGTCACCGGCCGCTCGGTCGCGGGGTGAGAAGGGAGGGCGCGCACGTGGGCGTGGAAACGGCGCGCCGCCTCGTCGAGACCCTCGCCGCAGGTGCCGTAGACCCAGGGCATCCGGTAGGACTCGCCCTGCCCGAGCCTGACCTCGCCGTCGAAGAGGTACTCTCCCCCGCGGGCGAAGCGCTCGCACATGCTCGTCATCTCGACCTGCGTGCGGGTGTTGCCGCTCCAGGCCACGTGGATCAGGTGCACTCCGCCGCAGGCCCAGTCGGCGCCGTGCGCGCAGACGCCGTGGACGGGGCTCGAGTCGACGCCGCGACAGTTGCGCACGCGGCGCGCGTGGATGCCCTGCGAGAGCGGGTGGCGCCGCTCCTGGTGCTCGATGCCCCAGCCGCCGACCTGCTCGTAGACGTCGTCCTCGCCGAAGGGCAGCGGCAGGCAGACGCTCATGGCGCGCACGCCGTAGACGCGGTCCGCCAGGTTCGTCACCTGTGCCCGGGCCTTCACGAGGCCGTTCGGCTCGACGGCGAGCTCTCCCGCGAGCTTAAGCGAGCCCGAGATGTCCACGGACGAGAAAGACAGCGAGGACGGCCCGGCCGAGACCTCGAACTTCTCGAACAGCGGGCTGAAGAGCTCGCCCGCGTAGGAGCCGTCGAGGCCCGGCTCCTCGTTCCACTCGCGGTGGCAGCACAGCGGCACGAGCGGGATCGACCGGTAGCCGGCGGCGGGAAGGCCGTCGGCCTCCTTCTTGCCCAGGCCCAGGCCCGGCCCCCAGTAGGCGACGGCCGGCCCCTCATGCTCGAAGACGTAGACGACGACATCGACCCCGCCGCCCGAGAGGACGGCGACGCGCGGCGCTTCTTTACCCATGGGTGCGCTCCCTTCTTGCCGAGGACAGAAAGCCCCGCCCCGGCACGCTGGTTTGAAAAAAGCCAGGCCCCGAAGCAGGGCCTGGCCATGACGCGAGCAGGTGCCGCGGCCGGCTACTCCCCCTCGGGGAGAAGCCCCATGCCGCGCTCGATCTTCTTGCTGAACAGCAGGACGATGAAGCTCCACACGACGCAGACGCCGCCGAGCAGCAGGAAGTACGGGACCTCGCCGCCCTCGTGGTAGAAGTTCGTGATGATGGTCGAGATGCCGGCGCCGAGCGAGCCCTGAAGGCCCCAGACCGTGACCATCTGAGTGGAGAACGCGACCGGAGCGACCTTAGCGGCCAGCGAGTACCCGACCGGGCAGCTGATGGCCTCGCCGAGCATCGAGACGAACCAGAAGCCGATGAGCCACATCGGGCTCACCTTGACGCCCGCGGGGTACAGGAGGAAGGGCAGGCACATGAGCAGCGGCGAGAGGCCGTAGACGAGGGAGCCGAAGGCCATCTTGGCCGAGGTGGTCGGCTGCTTGCGGAGCTTGGTCCACAGCACCGTGCAGATGGCGCCGAAGACGATGCTGAAGACGGCGCCCAGGGTGCTGAAGATGGCGGGCGTGACCTCCATGCCGAAGAGGTTGCGGTCGACCGAGGTCTCGGCATAGACGGCGAGGACGCTCGAGGCCTGCTGGAAGACAACGTTGGTCAGCGAGCCGCAGATAAAGAGGGGCACGAGGTAGAGGACGGCGCGAGACTCGGCCGGCGTGCACTTCTTGCTCTTGATGATATAGACGATGTAGACGATGGGCACGAAGATGGCGACGGTGCTCACGGCGTTGGCGAACGAGGAGATGGTCACAAGCCCGCTCGAGAATGCGTAGGCGCCGCAGGCAACGAGCACGACGACGATGGCGATAAGGGCGCAGACGAAGGTCTTGGCCTGCTTAGGCGGCATCGGGTCGTCCGGCTCGAGGCCGATGGGCCCGAAGAACTTCTTCTGGGTGAGGAGATAGCCCGCGGCGCCGGCGGCCGAGATCACGGCGCAGAGCGCAAAGGCCGCGTGATAGCCGGAGGCCATGGCGATGGTGCCGACGAGGGCGGGCACCGCGGCGCCGACGTTGTTGATCACGTACTGGATGCCGAAGGCGCCGTCGCAGCGGTCGTCGCCCTGCTCGTACATCTTGCGCGTGAGGGCCTCGGAGCTGCGGCCGGCGCACATGCCGGCGACGCAGAGAAGCACCTGGCTCATCGCGTAGCCGGCGATTCCCAGAAACGGGACGGCGAGCAGGGTGTAGGCCACGGCGCACAGGGTCCTGGCGAGGCCGAGCGCGCGGCGCGGGCCGAGAATACGATCGGCAACGTAGGAGCCGACGAGTCCGGCCAGCGTGGCGCAGGCGGAGTACAGGGTGATGAGCTGCGCCGCCTCCATCTGGTCGAGGCCGAGGCCGGCGGGAGCCTGGGCGTACAGGTAGTAGACGAGCACGGCGCTCATGCCGTAGTTGGCGAACGAGTTGCACATGACGACCCACGAGAGCGTGCCGACCGCCCTCGGGTGCCCCATGAAGCCGCGCTCGGCCTTGAGCTCCTTCGCCTGCCGATCGAGGTCGGCGCTTGCTGTTGCAGACATACTTCTTTCCTTTCTTTCCTTTTGGACCGAAACCAACATGTTATTGAGAAGCGCGGGGCGCACGAGGAGGCGCGCGTTCCGCGAAGACGGGGGGTTGACCCCAAGCGCAGGAACGGCGAATCGACGCCTGCCGCCGCGCGGGAACAGCGCCCGGTGAAGCGCTGTTAGGAGCAGCGGCCGCAGAGGTCGCAGCCCGATAGGAACTCGGCGGCGAGGGCCTTGGCCGTCGGCGTGGCGGCCACCCCGCCCTCCCCCGTCTCGCGCAGGGAGGGCGGCAGCGCCGCGCCGACGCGCCTCATCGCGTCGACCGCCTCGTCGAAAGGAACGACGGCGCGGACGCCGGCAAGCGCCATCTCGGCGCAGGTCACGGCCACGGTCGCTCCGCTGGCGTTGCGCTTGGCGCACGGGACCTCGACCAGGCCCCCAACAGGGTCGCACACCAGGCCGAGAAGCGCCTGGATCGCCATCGACGCCGCGTCCGACGCGGCCTGCGGGCCGCCTCCGCGCAGCTCGACCATCGCCGCGGCGGCCATCGCGGCCGCGGCGCCCGTCTCGGCCTGGCAGCCGCCCTCGGCCCCCGCGAGCGTGGCGTTCCTCTGGATGACGAGGCCGACGCCGCCCGCCGCGATAAGGGCGCGCACGCAGTCGTCCTCCGCATACCCGAGCTCGTCGCGCAGGGTGAGCACGACGGCGGGGATGATACCGCACGAGCCCGCCGTTGGGGCCGCGACGATGCGCCCCATGGCGGCGTTGAGCTCAGAGACGGCGAGCGCGCGGTAGACGACGCCCCCCATGAGGCCCCCGGAGGCCATCCTGCCCTCGGAGAACGCCGCGCGGACTCGTCGGGCGTCGCCACCGGTGAGACCGCTCGTGGAGCGCAGGCCCTCGACGCACCCGGCGTCGATGCTCTCGGCCATGACGCGCAGCCGGCCGAGCATCCCCGACCAGAGCTCCTCGGGCGCGAGGTTGTTGGCGGCGGCCTGCTGCGCGAGCACGACCGATGAGAGGCGCGCGCCCGACCGCTCCGCCTCCGCGACAAACGCCGCGAGCGAGAAGGGCGCGAAGCCAGCATCGATTCCCGTAAGGTCAGGGACGCGCACCCACTCGGCGTCCGCGCCGCCAAGATCCCCGAGCGGCTCGAGGACGGTGCAGGAGACCACGTCGCGCAGGCGCTCGACGCGCTTGCGGGCGCGCGGGTCGACCTCGCCCTCGACTTCTATGGTCATGACGGCGACGCCGCCGCGCTTCTCGCGCGAGAGGCTGAAGTCGCAGATATTCGCGCCGCACTCGGCGAGCACGTCCGTGACCGAGGCGATCAGGCCGGGGGTGTCCCGATGCTTGACCACGAAGGCGGCGCGGGCGCCGGTGAGCCTCACGGCCATGCCGTCGACGGAAGTAACGAGCACCTGTCCGCCGCCGACGGAGCAACCGGTGACGTCGACCTCCGCGCCACCGGCTGAGCACAGGCGGATCCGCGCACTGTTCGGGTGCTCGGCGTCGGCGTCGCTCGTCTCGAAGGCGATGTCCACGCCGCGCTCGGTCGCGATGGAGAGGGCGTCGCGCAGGCGCGGGTCCTCTGGGGCCATGCCGAGGATGCCCGCCGCGATCGCGCGGTCGGTGCCGTGCCCGCTGTAGGTCTTGGCGAAGGAGCCGAACAAGGTGACGCGCGCCGAGGCGGCCTCGTCACCCAACAGAGCCCGCGCGACGCCGCCCAGGCGAGCGGCCCCCGCCGTGTGGGAGCTCGACGGGCCGACCATCACAGGCCCGATTATGTCGAGGATGCTTGCCAACCGAATGTCCTTATCATCGAGGCGTAGAGAGGGACGGCGCGGCTCGGGCGCCCCGGGCGCTACAGCGAGAAGCGCCCCTTCAGGTAGTCGACGTAATAGCCCGGGTTGAGGTCCTCGCCCGTGGCGCGCAGCAGCGTGCCCGGCGCGCTGAGCGACTGGCCTGTGGCCCAGACGTGGCCCGCGAGCCAGTCGCGGATCCCGGCGGGGTCGCCCGCCGCGAGGCGCGCGTAGGCGTCGGGCACGTCGGCGAGAAGCGCGTGGTCGAACTGCGCCGCGTAGAGGTCGCCCAGCGCGTAGCTGAAGAAGTAGCCCACGCAGCCGCTCGCCCAGTGGACGTCCGAGAGCACGCCCTCGCCGGCGTCAGCGGGAACGACGCCCAGGTAATCACGGTACTTGGCGTTCCATGCATCCTCGATGTCCTCGAGGACGAGCTTCCCGTCGAAGTAGTCGCGCTCGATCTCGTGGCGGATGATGATGTGCATCGGGTAGGTGAGCTCGTCCGCCTTGAGGCGGCTCGGCCCGACCGTCGGCTTGTTCACCATCCGGCAGAACTCCTCGGGCGAGAACCCCCTCGCGGCCGGGCAGGCGCGCTGCAGCTCGGGCAGCATGGCTTCCCAGAACTCAGGGCTGCGGAACACGTGGTTCTCGTAGAAGCGCGACTGGCTCTCGTGCATGAAGCCCTCGATGCCGCCCCAGAGGCCCGCCTCGACGACGTCCCCCGCGCTGCCGCAGCCGTACATGGCGTGGCCCGTCTCGTGGGCCATGCCGCGCAGGGTCTGCACGATGCCGGCGTCGCCGTGGGTATAGGTGGAGGGGCGGCCGTCGCGCGGCCCGGTGCAGACGGTCACCGGGTGGTGGATGCGCCAGCGCGTGGTCTGGGCGGGGTCGGCGCCGAGGATGCGCGGGACCAGCGCGACGAGGTCGTCAGCCGCGCGCTCATCCAGCCCCTCGTCGCAGGCGGCGACAGGCGAGGCGTCCACGGCGGCCCAGGCGTCCTCGTTGGCCGTGAGGATCTCCGAGACGCCCTTCTTCACGGCGTCGAAGACGGCGTCGACCTCGGCGCAGGTGTAGCTCGGGTCACAGCGCGCCATGACGGTGTCGTACACGCGCGCATCGGGGGCGATGAAGCGCGCGATCCTCTCCTGCAGGTCGAACTGCCGCTTGAGCGTGGGGAGAAACGCGCGGAAGTCCTTCTTCGCGAGGCACTGAGCCCACGCGCGTTGGCCCTCCGCGTTCGCCGCGGAGAGCTCGCTCGAGAGCTCTGAGGGGACCTTCACTGCCTCGTCGAAGCGACGGATGAGCCAGTGGGCGACGCCGCGGTCGAGCTCGCACGCGAAATCGCCGTCGGAGAGCTCGCGAAGCGATACGACGGCGCGGCGCGCGTCAGCGGACATGAGCAGCTCGTCCTTCTGGCGCACGACGAAGCTGTTGACCTCCTGCCCGTAGGCGAAGCCGGCCTGGGGGCTGCCGCCTCCCCAGCGGTCGAAGTAGAGCACATTGTCCAGGTACTCGTAGTAGCGAAGGCGCCTGACGACGTCCTTTGCCTGGGAGATCATCTCGTCGTAGTTCACGGATGCGACCTTTCGGTAGTGCGGGGAAAGAGGTGCTTGGAAAAGAGACGCCGCGCTGCTGGGACAGCCGCGGCGCCTCTTTCAAGGAGGGGGCTTCTTTACAGCTCGATGAGGTGGTCGGTGATGAAGGTCAGGCGCTCGTAGCCGTCCTCGGTGATGAGGTAGTCGTCCTCCTGGCGCACACCGCCGAGGCCGGGCACGTAGATGCCGGGCTCGATGGTGTGGACCATGCCGGGCTGCTCGGGGACGTCGGTGCGTGGCCCCATGAAGGGCGCCTCGTGGATGTCGAGGCCGAAGTTGTGGCCCACGCCGTGCGGGATCTTGTAGCCGCGGTCGTTCACATATTTATTGATGGCGTTGGAGACCTGCGCGTAGGTGACGCCCGGCTCGAGCATGGAGGCGCCGAGTTCCTTGGCCTCCTCGACGATCTTCCAGATCTCGTAGAGCTTGGGCTCCTTGGCTTTGCCCAGGACCACCGTGCGCGTGATGTCGGAGCAGTAGTCGCCGTAGTAGGTGCCGAAGTCGATGGTCACGAAGTCGCCGGCCTCGAGCTTGCGGTTGGACACGGTGGCGTGCGGGCAGGCGCCGTTGTCCGGGCCGGATGCGACGATGGTCTCGAAGCAGAAGCCCTGGCCGCCGCGCGAGCGGAACTGGTACTCCAGCTCGTTGGCCACGTCGATCTCGGTCACGCCGGGCTTGATGGCGTCGAGAAGGCCGTAGAAGCTGCGCATGCTAATCTGGCAAGCCTTGCGGATGGCAGCGAGCTCATCGGCATCCTTAATCATGCGAAGCGGGGCAACGAGGTCGTCGCCGGGAACAAGGCGGACGCCCTCGGCATGCTCAACGAGGTCGGCGTGGTCGGCGACGGTGAGGTCGGAGGCGACGAAGGCGGCCTCCTCGACGCCCATCTCGTGCAGGATGTCGCCGGCGCAGGTGTAGTAGTTGGCGGGACGAGCATCCCACTTCATGTAGACGTGAACTTCCGCCTGGCCGCCGATCTCGGTCTGGGCCTGGCTCTCAAAACGGCCGTCGGTCACAAAGTGGTTGCCCTTGGGGCTCACCACCATCACGGAGACGCCGTACTCGCCAGTAAAGCCGGTCAGATACTTGATGTCGGAGCCCTTGGTGACAACATAAGCCTCAATACCCTTCTCGGAGAGGGACGAGAGGAGCTTCTCAATGCGATTAGCCATTACTAACTTCACTTTCTCAAAATGGGCGGGCAGCCCTGGGTGCCACTGCCCGCCCAAAAGTCTTCATGCGAACGCGAATTTACTTCTCGACCGCGACGTCCATTCCCATGTCGTGGTTGAGTTTCTTGGCCATGAACGCGACCACGAGGCCGGCGGCGATGGTGACTCCGCCCATGATCAGGAAATACGGGACCTCGGCGCCCTCGACGTAGAACTGGGACACGAGCGTGGAGAGACCGGCGCCCGTGGATTGCGAGAGACTCCAGACGGTGACCATCTGGGTCGAGAAGGCGGTCGGCGCGACGATTGAGGCGGCGGAGTAGCCGGTCGGGCTCGTCATTGCCTCGCCAGCGATGATGATGACGTAGAAGGCGATAATCCACAGCGGGCTGACCTTGACGTCAGAGGCAAAGAGCAGGAACGGCAGGCACATGAACACAGGACCGAGGCCCCAAAGGCAGGTGCCGGCGCCGACCTTCATCGGATTGGACGGCTGACGGTCGCCCATCTTGACCCAGATGGCGGAAGCGACCATGCCAAAGACCACGCCGAGGACGGCGGGGACTGTCTGGAACGTGGCGGGGCTGATCTCGACGCCGAAGAGGTTGAGGTCGACGCTGGTCTCGCAGTAGATGGCGAGGACGGAGGTGGACTGGGTCCAGACGAGCATGGCCAGGCAGTTGCAGACGTAGAGCGGCACGAGGGCGGCGACGCGCTTGGACTCCTCGGCGGAGGTCTTCTTGCTCTTCATGATGTACACGAGGTACACGATAGGGATGAAGATAGCCGCGGTGGACATGGTGGAGGCGAACTGCTTGACGGTGATGACGGCGTTGAGGAAGAGGAACGCGATAACGGCGACGAAGACGACGACACAGGCGATGATAGTCGCGAGGGTCTTCTTCTGGGCGTCGGCAGGCAGCGGGTCGTCGGCGTTGAGGCCGATGGGGCCGAAGAACTTCTTCTCGGTGGTCAGGTAGACGGCGCAGCCGATAACGGCGGCGACGGCGCCCACGGCGAACGCCGCGTGGTAGCCAGCGGCCACGGAGATAGCGCCCACGATGGCGGGCACGGCGGCGCCGATGTTGGCGATGGTATAGGAGATAGTGAAGGCGCCGTCGCGACGCTCGTCGCCCATCTCGTACATCTTGCCCATCAGGGCCTCGACAGAACGGCCGCAGAGCATGGTCGAGAAGACCAGGAGCACCTGGCTAGCGGCGTAGCCGACGACGCCGAGGCCGGGGACGGCCAGGCAGACGTAGGCGACGGCCTGGCAGCAGCGGGCGAAGCGCAGGCCGGCGCGGGCGCCGAGGATGCGGTCGACCACGAAGGAGCCCACGAGGCCGGCGAGCAGCGACATCGCGGAATACAGCGAGACGAGCTGGGCAGCATCGGTCTGGGACATGCCCAGGCCGCCGGCGCTGACCTCGGCGTACAGGTAGTAGACGAGGATGGCGCTCATGCCATAGGAGGCGAAGGAGTTGCAGAGCTGCATGATCGACAGCGTGCCGATTGCTTTCGGGTGCCCGAGGAACGCGCTCTGGGTGCGGAGCTCGTGCGCCTCCTTTTTCTGTTCTGCGGTGAACGTGTCTTCGGAAGCCATCGTGGACCCCTCTCTTACATGGGCTCTCGCCCGTTACCGTGTGATGGAGGCGCGCGCCTTACCTGGCACGCTTATAGGCCAATTTCACTTTAGTGAAATTTGCTTCACCTCATTGTTCATATTTATGAAATTCATATCGATGGGATTGAAATTCAACCTGCCGAACGGCATGAAGAAAGGCGTGAGCGCATAGTGCCCACGCCCTTACGTCGACTTATGGGGTCCGTTATGCGGTACGGGCCGCCCTTCTCCGCTTACAGCATCGCCGTGACGGCCGAGTGGCGCATGCGGAACCAGACGCTGCGCGAGAGGCCCTCGCCGTCGTTTCTCATCGTGTGGCGGTGGTTCGCCTTGACGCAGGCGGCGTCGCCTGCGCGCAGGACCGTCTCCTCGCCCTCGACCGTAAGGGTGAGCTCCCCCTCGACCACATAGCAGGTCTCCGGGTACGGGTGCAGCGCTTCCACATCCGTCTTTGTGCAGCCGGCCTGGATCTCAATCAAGTCGAAGACGTCGGATCCCACGCCGAAGTCGAACGAGTGGACCGCCATGGCGTAGTCGGGGCGCTCGTAGCTGTAGGCGTCCGCGGCCCGGATGAGGTCGCGCTGCTCGGAGGTGTCGCTCAACAGATCGGCGACGGGCACGCCCAGCTCGCGGCAGATGGCCTGCAAGCTCGCGACGGTGGGGCTCGTGAGGCCGCGCTCGACGTTGGAGAGATACCCCACAGACATGCCCGTGTACTTGGAAAGCTGGGTGATGGTGATGAGCTTGCGTTTGCGCAGCTCCTTGATGCGGACGCCGAGCGCGACCGCATAGTCGTTGGCAGCGGCCGTCCGGTCCTTGTCGTTTGCCATGCAATGCCTCCTGACCTGTGTGTTGTACGGTTTTCAGTTTAACGCCGGCTAATGCCTACCGCCCACCGATTGATTTACTTTCAACGTTCCTTATGTTCATTTTAGTGAAATTCTATTCACCAATGAGTGTTTTCCGAACACGTGAGAAAGGCATCACATGACCGACGAAGAACTTCTGGACAAAGACATCGAGACGCTGTACCTGGGCAACCTGGGCACCGTCGAGTTCGACCTCGACCTTCCCGCGCGCGGCGAGCTGGGGTCGGCCATAACCTGGGAGTCGGACATGCCGCACTTCCTGGCAGCCGACGGCACGGTCACGAGGCCCGTCTACGGGCGCGGCAACCGCACCGTCACCCTCACGGCGACCTTCTCGCACGGCGGCGCGACGAAGAAGAAGGACTATCAGGTCCAGGTGCTCGAAATGGCGAGCGACTTCGAGATCGCGCGCGTCTACCCCGTCGAGCTCGCCTGTGCCGTCGGCGAGCAGCTCTGGCTGCCGAGCCGCGTCTCCGCCGACACCTCCGACGGGCGCACGCTCTCGCTGCCCGTCGAGTGGGAAAAAGGGCCGGGCCGCGTCTACGCCGAGGCCGGTGAGGTCGAGGAGTGCGGCTCCGTCGACTCCGGCAAGGCAAGCGTCGCAGCGTCCGTCCGCGTGAGCGCCGAGAACCCTGCCAAAGCAGGGCCCGACCCGGACGCACTTGCGCCCGTGCGCGCCGAGCTCACGGACGGCAGCGACTTCAAGGCGGCCCAGGACCGCATGCACGAGTGGCTTCTTTCCACCGACGTCGAGGACTATCTCCACAACTTCCGCCGCGCCGCCGGCCTCGAGCCGCGCGGACGCGCGCTCATCGGCTGGGACTCCCCCGACGGGCTTCTTCGCGGCCACACGAGCGGGCATTATCTCTCGGCCCTGGCCAAGTGCTGGCGCGCGACGGGCGACGGGCGCGTGCTCGGCATGGCCCGCGCCATGATCGCCGGCCTCGCCGAGTGCCAGCACGGCCTCGAGCAGAAGGGCTGCGCGAAAGGCTTTCTCTCCGCCTACGACGAACAGCAGTTCGACCTGCTCGAGGTCTACACGCCCTACCCGAAGATCTGGGCACCCTACTACACGCTGCACAAGATCCTCGCCGGCCTGCTGGACGCCTACGAGCTCTGCGGCATAGATGCCGCGCTCGGGCTCGCGCGCGGCATCGGAGACTGGGCGGGGGCCCGTCTCGGCAAGCTCGGCCACGAGCAACTCACGCGTATGTGGGGCATCTACATCGCCGGCGAGTACGGCGGCATGAACGAGGCGCTGGCGCGCCTCTCCGTCGTGACGGGCGACGAGTCCTACGCGCGGACGGCGCGGCTCTTCGACAACGACCGGCTCTTCTTCCCGCTCGCGCAGAGCATCGACGCCCTCAACGGCATGCACGCGAACCAGCACATCCCGCAGGTCATCGGCGCGATGGAGCTCTACCGCGCGGGCGGCGGTGAGAAGTACCTCGAGCTCGCCAAGCGCTTCTGGGGCGAGGCGACCGGATGGCACGCCTACGCCATCGGCGGCGTAGGCGAGTCCGAGATGTTTCACGCGCCCGGCGCCGTGGCCACACTCCTGACCGCGAGCACGTGCGAGAGCTGCGCCTCCTACAACATGCTCAAGCTCACCGGCATGCTCCACGAGCACCGGCCCGGCGCCGCACTTATGGACTACTACGAGCGCACGCTCTTCTCCCACACGCTAGCCACCACGGACAAGCGCCCGACAGGCGGCACGACGTACTTCATCTCGATGTTGCCACGGGCAAAGAAGGAATTCGACCTCGACGAGAACAGCTGCTGCCACGGCACCGGCATGGAGCAGCCGTTCATGTACGCCGACCACGTTTTTCACTGGAAGGGCGGCGAGAAGCCCGAGCTGCTGGTCGACCTCCCCATCCCCGCGAAGGCGAAGATCGAGCAAGCTGACCTCGCCGTGGAGCAGCTCGTGGACCCGTCGAACCCCGGCAAGGTCACGCTCAAGACTACGTGCGACGGCCCCGTCACGCTCAAGGTCCGCATCCCGAGCTGGCACGTGAACGACCATGAGGTCGTCCTCGACGGTGCCCCCGCTCCGCACACCATCGAGGACGGCTACCTCGGCGTCCTTCTTCCCGCGGGCGAGCACACGGCGTCCGTCGACTTCGGCTGCGAGCTGCGCGTCGAGCAGGCTGACGACGACAAGCGCCGCTACGTGGTCTTCTACGGGCCTTATGCCCTGGCCGCGCTCACCGAGTACGCCGAGCCCCTCTCACTGCCAATGGAGGAGGCCCGCAGGCTCACGCCCACGGGCCGCCCGCTAGAGTTCGCGCATGAGCCCACCGGCACGAGGCTCATCCCCTTCGAGCAGGTGGACGGCGAGGAGTACCAGCTCTACCTGATGAACTCCCAGTCGAACTTGGTGTCGAGGTCGTAGATCCTCGGGCGGCCGTTTATGTCGTAGTCGTCCTTGTTGAAGCGCCACGGGCGCGGCAGGGACTTCTCGGGGTAGACGGCCGCCATCATCTCGTAGCCCTGAGAGTCGTACTCCTCGAGCTCGTCGCGGGTGTTCACCGGCCCTCGAATCCCGTCCCACTTCCCGTCGATCCCTTCCTGCATAGCATTGAACCAGACCGTGGAGAGCGTCGCGAAGTACTCCTCGTAGTTGGAGATGGCGTAGGAATTCTGCCACAGTCCGGTCTCGACGGCGTGCGCATAGGCGGCGCTGACCTGGTCCGCGAGCGTCTGGTCCTCAAGGAAGTTGATACCCACCAGGTGCACGGTGTGGCCGAACTCGTGGACGAGCACCATCTCGTGGGGATAGCGGGTGGCGTAGCGGCCAGAACGCAGGCGGATGAGGTTCGCCTCGCTGATGGAGCCGATGGGGTTCTCGGCCTCGCCGCCGAAGCCTTCGACCGGGCGCGTTGCCAGGACGTAGCCCATGCGGTGCTCGGGCACGTCGTAGGCGTCGTGCTTAAGGCCGTAGACGGCAACCTCGGCCCCGCGCTCGACGAGCTTGGCCGCGACCTCGGGGCGCTTCTCGAGCATGACGTCGACGATCTTCGCCGCGACCTCGAGTGAGTAGGGCTGGATGACCTTGCTGCCCTTGATGAGGATGCCGTCGCGGCTCTTCAGGAAACTCGTGTAGTGGGGGTGGTACTCAAGCGGGTAGACGACGCTCGTGTCGGCGTCGCGGTCGCGGTAGTTGCGGACGCCCCGGACGACCCGCACGGTGATGTCGCCGGCTCGCTCCACGTCGACCGGCGCAACGAGGCAGAGCGTCGTGCAGTAAGTCTCCTTCTGGTAGACCGTGCCGTAGTCCCACGGCATGTCCTGACGCCAGTGAACCAGGGGCAGGGCGCGACCGTCAAGCATGACGAGGAAGTTGTGCTCATCGTCGGCGCGGAACACCTGAGTGTTCCAATAGAGCTCGATGCGGCGCTCATCGATAAGCCAGGCGTCGACGATCTTCGGGCTGGAACACGGGTCGGTGAATCCATCCATGATGACCTCCTTAATCATATGGCAGTGATGCCAATTTCATAAGGATGAAATTAACTCACTTGTAATGATTCGCCTTAGGGATTTCCGTGTCCGGAGGGCGTTGTACCGCGGGCGGCGGGCTTCCCGGCGGGAGCCGCGGGGTTCTCGGCGCAGGCCGCTCCTGTCGGGGTGATGCCCGAGGTGGTGCACGAGACGCCACCTGGAGCGCCTCAGTCGCGGTTTTCCGACACGAACAGACCTCGAGGTGGCGCGCGGGCACCACCCCGAGGCCTTCGAACGTAAAGAGAAGGAACAGCGTCAGGCCGCCGTCGCACGGCCGCCTTAGAGAACGCCTTCCAGGTCGCCGCGGTTCTTGGCCTCGGCAAAGAGGTGCTTGAAGACGCGGCTGCCGTGGACCCCGTCGTGCTCGAACGCGTTCGAGACCCAGGCATGGCTCCTGCCCACGCGCGAGAGCGTGTCAAGCTGCAGCCCGCAGTCGACGTAGAGGTCATCGAAGTAGACGGCGGCCTGCAGAGGAACGGCGTTTCTCGCCAGGGCGTCGAGGTCGTAGAGGCGCCCGAATTCGACGTCGGCCATGAGGAGCCTCTCGGCAGCGGCGAAGGGCCTGAGGACAGGGTTCTCCTCGAACATCCACGGCAGGGCGGCTTCGCCGTAGAACATGAGTGGACGGGCGTCGGCAGAGAGCTCGGGGTTGTCGGCGATCACGCGCTCTGCCGCCCAGTCGATGGGGCGCGAGAGCTCGCCGTCGGCGTAGATGAACTCTTGCAGCGTCCAGTAGAGCGGGTTCATCGAGGTCGAGGTGAGGTCGGCCACGGCGTAGAGGAAGCCTTGCGAGAGCGCGACCTTCGCGGGGTCTGCTCCCGCGGCCGCCAGGGCATCGGCCACCGAGCCGTCGCCGTCGCAGAAAGCGAGGTCGAACAGGTTGTGCAGACGCTCGGGGGCCGGCTTCATGCCGAGGCCCATGCCGCAGTTCTGCAGGCGCTGCACGGTAAACGGAGAGCCGTCCGGCAGCGCGACGCCGCCCGCCGCTAGCCGGTCGGCGATGAGCGAGACGCGCTTCTCGTCCTCCGGGTAGCGCTCATAGTACCCGCGGGACTTCGACACCATGCGCGGAACCGTATGGGAGTAGGTTTCCTCGGCGTCGATGGGCACGTGCGGGATGCCGCCGCAGGTAAACGCCGCGGCGACGCCGGACGGGAAGGTCGAAAGGTTGCACAGGGTGAGGAAGCCGCCGTAGCTCTGGCCGAGGGTGACCCAGCGCGTGCCGCCGAACTCGGACAGGCGCAGGTACTCGAGGTCGCGGACGATGGAGTCGGCGAGGAAGCGCTTGAGGTAGTCGGCCTGGTAGCGAGCGGGGTCGAGCCCGAGGGCAACGGCCTCCTCGGCAAGAAACCCCATGCGGTGCCCGTCCACGGCAGACGAACGGCCGGTGCCGCGCTGGTCGGGAAGCACGACGCGGAAATGCTTAACGGCCTCCTCGATCCAGCCGTCGGTGCGCGCGTCGAGCACGCGCGGGCCCGCGCCGCCGGGACCTCCCTGCAAAAAGACAATGAGCGGGAGCCTCTTGCCGACGTTCTCGGGCAGGCAGAGGGTACGATAAAAGAGTCGAAGCTTCTTGCCGGCGAAAGCCGGGTCGGGGTCGAGCGTGGCAGAGGCCGACGAGAGGCGCGTCGGCGCAGGGTCCGCGACGCCGGCCTCCCGCGCGGGAGAGTTCCCGCGCCAGTCGAGCGGAACCTCGACCGAGTGGTCCTCCACATAAAGCCCCGGCAGGTAATACTTGGAGAGCAGCGCCATGTTCTTCTCTTCTCCTCGAGCCGCTTCATCTGAACGCTTCGCAGTATCGCACACCCCACCACGCCCCTTCTCGAGTTCAACCTCCGAGTTCGAAAGGCTTCCAAACTTAGAAGCGACGGGCGATTACTTCTCGCTGGATCTTCTGCCTGGGCATATGCAGCCTTCAATCAAAGTTCGGAAGCTTTCCGAAGTTTGGAAGCCTTCCGAACCTGCTCGGAACACGGCAGGAGACGTGAAGAGGCAGGCGCAATGTATGGAGTTGGTGGAAAGAAACACGGTCCCGAGTAGCGGAGACGTGGGGGGATAAGCGCAGGGCCTTGGGCTAGTTTGCATGCCGTCGGCATTCCGCGAGCCAATCGGAAGTGCTGCGTCGATTTGAGCATGGTAAACACCTCCACCATTCAGAGCCAGAAGAGGGGAAGAACAATGCCCAAGCCCATCATCATCTGCGTGGATTCGGCCCTGGACTTCCGCTGCACGCAGGCTGGCGCGCTGTTCCCTCCCATGAAGAAATGCTCTGGGAGTCAAAGCGGCAGATCCCGGGCGGCGATTACGTCTGCAAGCTGGCGATAAACGCCATGGAGCAGCTCGACCTCCCCATGCCGCTCCATCTTTTGACCGACGGGCCGGCCACGCTCAGGGATTCCAGCCTTGTCAGGTTCCACTATTACTCGAATGTCCCGAGAGCCGAGGATCTCAAGGGGATCCTGCCCGGCATCTGCGTCTGCTCGCCGCCACTCTCGATTGCCCAGGCCTCCATCCGGGCAGGGGCGGCCGGGGCAAGCCTTCTCATGTTGGAGATCTGCGGCACCTACGTGCTGTCGCAGCAGCCTCGACCGGGTTTCGTGAACACGAGGTGCCCGATCGTGAATAAGGCCGAGCCCGAGGAAGCGTTCACGAAGCACGAGCGAGTGCCGCGCTACGGGGCCCTCGCATGCCTGCCCGAAAACCCGAACTCGCCCGCCGAGTCGAGAGTCCAAACGCTGCTGAACCTGCCGATTGAGCGCGGCGGCTTCGGAATCGAGGGCGTTGTTGGTCCATGAGTCCTCGGGGTGGAACATGCGGCTCTTGTACTCGTCTGCGGTCCTTGCCGAAGGAATGAGAAAGTCGGGCCTGATGACGCCCGTCCCGAGCATCTCTGCCCCTCGCAGGCTGAGCTTCACGGGCTCGTTGAAAGAACACCGGAGGATAGACGCGCTGGAGGCGGCCGGTTACCGCACTTTCACGCTCAACAACAAGCGCACGGAGCCTCGCCGATATCGCCGCCATAACCCACGCGATCCAGGCGCGCTTCGAGGCCGAGTCGCACACGTCGAGCGAAGAGGCCCATCGCAGGCAGATCGACCTCCATCGCCGCCTCTTCCTCCGCCCCCCAAGTTCGGAAGGTTTCCAAACTTTAAGAATGCGAATTCGCAAGAAGCGCCAGTCCATCTACCCGTGGATATACATTCCTAAACGAAAGTTCGGAAGGCCTCCGAACTTTGGAAGCCTTCCGAACTCGAAAGGGCATGAGGGGCGACGACGCTGGAAGGCGGGGTTAGACCAGGTACTCCGCGATCTGCACCGCGTTGGTCGCCGCGCCCTTGCGAAT
>CAZEHG010000019.1:0-18654 GCA_964512475.1 uncultured Atopobium sp. | reverse complement strand
GCCAGAACATCAGCGGCACGCCGCACTTGGCGCAGCCCTCCTCGAAGACGCGCTTCGCGTCGGCCACGCCCTGCTCGTCATCGTGCGGGAAGAAGAGCATGGCCACGCCGTAGTCGCCCTCGTCGGGAAGCAGCTGGCCCTCCTTCTGGGCCTCCTTGCGGAAGAAACGGTGCGGGATCTGGAAGAGCACGCCGGCGCCGTCGCCGGTGTTGCGCTCGAGGCCCTTGCCGCCGCGGTGCTCGAGGTTGACGAGGACCGAGAGCGCGTCGTCGAGGGTCTGGTGGCTGCGGACACCCTTGAGATGGGCGATGGCGCCGATGCCGCAGGCGTCGTGCTCGAACTCGCTGCGGTAGAGGCCCGGCTGCCGGGTCTTGTCCTCACGTTGGGTCATGGGGTTTCCTCTCCTTGTCGGGCGCCGCCGGCCCATCAGGCACGGTGCGGCGCTCGGCGACAGTACACAAATGCTGGGTTTTGAGTTTAGGGGCGTTTTCCTCGCCGGCAGCAAAGCGAGACGAAGTCGCTACGGGACGTTGACATGCGCGTCGCCGCGTTGATATGTGCCCGAATTGGGAGGGAAACGTGAGGGAAATCTATTTCGACACGCGTGTTGCCGTGCCCTGCCCCGAGAGCCGCCGTCTCCCGGGAGTTTCTCGCCGAAAACTCGACATCTCTGCCGACAAAACCGGCTTTGCTCGGTAGCCGAAAGAAGCGCGCCTCATCTACCTGCGGGTTTGGAATCTGTCGTTGGGCATCTACTCGATTTGAGCCGATTTGATGGCAGAGATGTCGGGGGTTTGCCCCTACACCGAGCCCGGGGCCCCTTCGCCGGGGAGGCCGCGGGCCTCTCCCTGGCCGTCGGGCGCCCCCGCCGGGGGCTGCGATGCCGAGACGCTCGTGTAGACGAGCGCGTCCGGGGTGACCTGGGCCGACCCGTCGCCGTAGCTGAGCGTGTACCCGGACCCCGCCGCGATGCCCGGCGCCGAGACGAGGACGCAGGAGTAGGAGCGCCGCGCCGTGCAGGCGGCGAGAACGGCGCCGTCGGCATCCGTGAGGCTGATCTCGTCGCCCTCCTCGCCGGAAGCGGAGAGCAGCAGGGACCCCTGCGTCGAGGAATCCGAGAAGTTCTGCGCCATGCCCGCCGAGCCGGCGCACACGACGACGCCGCCCGATATCGTCCCCGTGCCGGGGAAATCGAGGGACCCGTCGCCTTCCGAGGTCGGCCCGAAGACATAGGTCTCGCCGCCCGTGACGCTCAGGTCGCCGTTGGAGTCGATGCCGTCGCCGCCCGCGCAGATGGTGAGCTTGCCGCCGTTGATGGCGACTTTGGCCGTCTCGTCGTAGTCGCCCATGCCCCCGCCGGGCTGGCCGCCCATGTCACCGCCGGCGCCACCGGGCTGCTGGCCCTCGTCCTGGGGCTGCGCCCCGTCGCCCCGCTGGGCGGCCGCGTCGCCGGACGGGGCCTCCATGCTGCCAGTGGGCGCCTCGCCGCTCGGGGCCTGGCCCTGCGGCTGGCCGTCCTGGGCCTGCTCGGCCTGCCCGTCGCCGGACGCGTCGCCGGACGTGTTGTCGCTCGGGTCGCCCGCGGCGTTGATGCCGTCGTCCGATGAGGTCACGTCGACCGAGCCGCCGTTGACGGTCACCGTCGCGCCCTCGAGTCCCTCATAGCTCTCGCCCACCGTGACGGTACCGCCGTCGACCTGCAACGCATACTCCGAGTGGACCCCGTCGTCGCCGGCCGCGACGCTCAGCTCTCCCCCGTCGACCTCGAGCGTGCCCGCCGCGTCGACGCCGTCAGAGGAGGCCGTTATGGAGAAGGACCC
Source organism: uncultured Atopobium sp. (assembly GCA_964512475.1). Classification (GTDB taxonomy): domain Bacteria; phylum Actinomycetota; class Coriobacteriia; order Coriobacteriales; family Atopobiaceae; genus Paratractidigestivibacter. The sequence goes on along the minus strand of CAZEHG010000019.1, from coordinate 16,834 downwards.
GCCGACGATGAGGACGCTCCCCGAGTCCGCCTCGTCATCGGAGCCGCAATGGATTCCGTCGGTCCCGGCCGTGAGGCCCCAGGTTCCGCCGACGGCGCAGAGCGCGTCCTTCGCCTGGATCGCGTGTTTGGCCGCCCAGACCGTCACTTCGCCGGAAACGAGGACGAGCTCGTCCTTGCAGACGATTCCGTGACCCGCCGACGAGCTCACCGCGAGGGCGCCGTCGCCGTTGACGGTGAGGTCCGCCTTGCAGAACACGGCGCCGTCGACGTTCACCTCGGCATCGGTCGCGTACTCCCCTGCCGTTGCGAGCGCGTTCTCCGTGCCGTCGGCGAGCGTGACCCAGACCTTCTTCGCCGCGAGGACGAGCAGCGCCGCGGAGTCGGCGCTCGTCACGTCCGCGCCGTCGAGCACGAGCTGGACCTTCTCGCCGTCGGCGTCGACCACAACCTGCCCGTCCGAGAGGGACCCCGAGATCACGTAGGTTCCCGCCTCGGTGACGGTCACCGTCGAGCCCTCTGCCGAGGCCCCGCCGCCGGTGACCGCGCAGCCGCCGTCGGCGAGCTCGATCGTCGTCGCCTCATCCGCCTCGTAGCTCGGGTCGAGGTCGCGCTCGCTCACGTAATCCGTCGCCGTCAGCAAATGGGCGACGTCCCCGGAGGAGGTCGGCAGCTCGGAGGAGGAGACGGACGTCTCGGAGGTCGCCGCGCCGGAGGCGGCGGCCGCTCGCGAGCATGCCGCGAGCGGCAGGGCGCAGAGCGTCGCCGCGAGCCCGGCCGCGCAGGTCCTTCTCGCCAGGTTCCTAGAGCTCATTGGCGATCGCCTCCCCATAGCTCAGCGCGACCTCGAGGTTGCCGTTGCGGCAGCGCACGGCGTCGATCAGCTCGCGCTCGCTCGCTCCGGGCGCGAGCTCCAAGTCGTAGGTGAGCTTGTAGAGGCTGCCCATGTTGGCCGTCTTCACCTGGGTCAGGCGATGCGATTTGGCATAAACGGCGAGAAGGTCGTCGAAGAGGCCTGTGTAGTCAAGGTCCTCGGGCACGCTCACGCGCAGGGTGCGGGAGCGCTCGCAGGCGCGGCCGCCGAGGCCGAGCGCGCCGAAGGCCAGGTAGGCGCCGCCCACGAGCACGGTCGTCATAGCGGCGACGGCCAGGTAGCCCATGCCGCAGGCAAGGCCGACGCACATGGCGAGGAACACAAAGCCCATGTCGCGGGCGCTGCCGGGCACGCTGCGAAAGCGCACGAGCGAGAAGGCGCCGGCCACCGCGACGCCCGCGCCGACGCTGCCGTCGACGAGGGCGATGACGACGCAGACCATGGCGGGCAGCACCGCCAGGGTACACGCGAGCGACCGCGTCGAGCGGCTGCGCGCGCAGTAGCAGAGGGCGAGGCCGACGCCGAGCACGAGGGCGCACAGGATGCAGGCTGCGAGGGAGGCGAGGTCGGACGCCTCGAGCGCGAGGTCCGCGTAGACGGAGGTGAGCATTGGTTTCTCCTTTTGTTCTCTAGGCCTTGATGATGGATGTGAAAGCAAGTAGCCGGGCTATGCGCAGGTCAGAAGCGAATCGACCCCGCGCAGCTCCCATGCACGCCCGTACTTCGAGAAGCTCGACTTCCGCGCTCCGACGGCCTCGAGGGCGCGCACAAGCCAGATCGGCAGGGCCTTCGAGGTCTTAATCTCCAGGATGGAGACGCCGGGCCGGAGCACGCTGACGCCCGCATCGGGGCCGGAGAGCCTCACGTCGTCCCAGCGCACGCGCACGTCGCGGTCGAAAGTCAGGCGCAGGTCGCGGTCGCCGCGCACATAGAAGGCAACGCGGTCGTAGGCGAGATAGGCCGTGGGCCGGAGCCCCTCGTAGCGGCGACAGGTCCAGTCGAGCTCGCGCTCGATCTGAGTGGTCGGTCGCCCGCGGCCGGCCAGGAGCTCGGCGGCGTCGGACGCCGGGAGCTCGCAGCGGCGCTTGTATACCACGCCGTCGCACTTCTTCTTGAGCTCGACGAAGACGGGGTCGAAGGGGTGCGGAGCCCCGTAGCAGCGCGTCCTCACCTTCTCTTTATAGGCGGGATGCTCGGCGGACCTCCTGGCGAGAAGTGCGGTCGGGGTGTCGAAATAGACGTTGCGGACGGTCGAGGGGCCGTGCTCGTCGGGGACCACGCGGCCCGACAAGGCGGTCTCGAGGGCCGCGCGTTGGGAATCGTCCAGAAGGAACTTGATCTCCCTGCGCTCAAACACGAGCTGGTGCTCAGGTTGGGATGTGCCCACAGCAACTCCTTTCCTCAGGTGCCTGAAGAAAGGGTATCGGGAGAGCCTGAAAATCAGCTGGATGTAAAGCCGCAGGTCAGCGGCCTGTACCAATCCTGCTCGACGCTTTTTTCTACCTTAAATACAAAGCCAACACCCGTTGCTTAGGACAGAGAAGGCCGTCGTTTGGGCGAGAAGCGCGTCACGCCGCCCTCTCGAAAGCACGACATCTCGGAGTGTCAAAGACCCGAAGTCTTTGTTCCCCCGCGAACACGCTCGTCGGAAAAACCACGCCATTCAGCGGAATCTCGCCCTGCCAATTCTTGAAAACCAGCTGAACGGTCTCATTATTAAGTACCAGTTGCTCACCCAGGGAGCATGCCCAGATGACCTACGTGACCGAATTCGAGTTCTGCAAGGAAGAAGACGGGTCCGTGTGCGCCGACCCGCTCGGCTATTGCACGGAGCAGGCTTGGGGCGACGACCTTGAGGACGCCCTCGAGGCGGCCCACGAGGCCCTGTCGCGCACGGTGGACGAGTCCCTCATAAACGGAACGCGCCTACCGCAGTGGGAGATCGGACACGAGGCGCGCCGCGGAGGCCAGGTCATCGCCGTCGCGGTCACGCGTGAGCTGAGCGGCATCCCCGCCATCTGCGCGGCGGACGCCGCCGACGTGCTCGGGATCAGCCGAAGCAGGGTCGGCCAACTGTGCCGGCGAGGCATGCTCGACTCCTGGAAAGAAGGACGCAGCCGCATGGTCTCGCTGCGCTCGATACACGAGCGGCTCCTCTCGCAACGGGCGGTGGGCATCGCCGCGGAAGCGGACACTACGACCGGGGCGCCTCCCCCGTCGCTATGATTCGCTCCAGCTCGGCCTCGTCGAGCACGGGAACGCCGAGGGACTCGGCCTTTGCGAGCTTGGAGCCGGCCGCCTCGCCGGCGACGACGTAGCTCGTCTTCTTCGAGACCGAGCCTGTGACCTTCGCGCCCAGGGCCTTGAGCCGCGCGCCCGCGTCCGCGCGGCTGTAGTTCTCAAGCGTTCCCGTGAGGACGAAGGTGAGGCCCGCGAGCGACTGCGGCAGCTCAGGGCCCTTGCGCTCCTCCTCGAGCACGACCCCCGCCTCGCGCAGGCGCTCGACGACGGCGACGTTTTTCTCGATAGAAAGGAACTCGCGGACGGACTCGGCGATCTTCGGCCCCACGCCGTCGATGGCGGCGATGTCCTCCTCCGAGGCCGTCATCAGGGCCTCCATGCTGCCGAAGTGCCCGGCGAGAAGACCCGCCACGTTGGCGCCCACGTGGCGGATACCAAGGCCGAAGAGCACGCGCGCGAGGCCGCGCCCCTTGGAATCCTCGACCTGCGCCATGACCTTCTTGGCGATCACAGTGCCGACGACGATGTCGTCGCCGGTCATCGCCTGGCGCCCGGTCGAGACGCCGGCCAAGCCGCCCTCCGTGAGCTTGTCGTAGTAGTCGGCCACATCGGTGAGAAGCCCCTGCTCGACCATGCGGCCCACGATCTCGTCGCCGAGGCCGTCGATGTCCATGGCGTTGCGACTGCCCCAGTGAATCAGGCGCTCGGTCGCCTGCGCGGGGCAGTCGATGGAGACGCAGCGGTAAGCGACCTCGCCCTCCTCGCGGATGACCGGGCTGCCGCAGGACGGGCACGTCTCGGGCATGCTGAACTCTGTCGCGCCGGCGGGGCGCAGCTCGAGCACGGGCCCCACGACCTCGGGGATGACGTCGCCGGCCTTGTGGACCACGATGGTGTCGCCAACGCGGACGTTCTTGCGGCGAATCTCGTCGATGTTGTGGAGCGTGGCGCGGGCGATCGTGGAGCCGGCGACGAGCACCGGGTCGAACTCCGCGACAGGCGTCAGCACGCCCGTGCGCCCTACCTGGACGCGGATATCGCGCAGGACGGTGCGCTTCTCCTCCGGCGGGAACTTGAAGGCGATTGCCCAGCGCGGGGCGCGCGCCGTGAAGCCGAGGGCGGTCTGGGAGGCGAAGGAGTCGACCTTGACCACAACGCCGTCGATGTCGTAGTCGAGGTCCTCACGGTGCGCGAGCGCGTTCGCGCAGAACTCGTGGACCTCGGCCGCGCTCGTGCAGCGCGCCGCGTTCGGGTTCACGGAGAAGCCGCAGTCGCGGAGCCACCCGAGGAACCCCCACTGCGAGTCGACGGAGAGCGGCGCCTCGTCGGCGACGGCGTAGATGAAGGTCTCGAGGTCGCGGCCGGCGGTGACCTTGGGGTCCTTCTGGCGCAGGCTACCGGCGGCGGCGTTGCGCGGGTTGGCGAAGGGGTCGCGGCCGGCGGCGTCGGCATCCTCGTTCAGGCGCACAAAGCTGTGCTTGGGCATGTAGACCTCGCCGCGAACCTCCACGGAGAGGCCCAGGCCGCCGTCAGCCACCTTGGAAAGTCCCGCGGGCGCAAGCGCATGGGGCACGTCCTTGATGGTGAGGACGTTCGCGGTCACGTTCTCGCCCGTCGTGCCGTCGCCGCGGGTTGCCGCGCGCACGAACTGCGCGTCGCGGTAGGTGAGCGCCACGCCGAGGCCGTCGATCTTAAGCTCGCAGGTATAGGCCACGGGGCGCTCGGGCGAGGAGCCCAGCGCCTCGTCGGTGCGCGCGAGCCATTCGTCGAGCTCCGCGAGGTCCATGGCGTCGTCCATGGAGTACATGCGGCTCGCGTGGCGCACCGGCTCGAACTGCTCCGAGACGTAGCCGCCCACACGCTGGGTATAGGAGTCCTCCCCCACGAGCTCGGGATGGGCAGCCTCGATGGCGCGGAGCTCGTGGACCCAGCGGTCGAACTCGGCGTCGGTCACCTGGGGGTCGTCGAGGGCGTAATAGTTGTAGGCATGGACCTTGAGCAGGCGGTTCAGCTCGGCGGCGCGCGCCTGCGGGCTCACGGGGGTACCCGAGGCCGTGCCCTTCTCCCCCGCCGTGCCCGGCTCGGCCCCGTCGCCGAAAAGCGATCCTTGCTGGCCGGTCATGCTCTCCATCATCGCGTCTCCAAAGGTCTCGGGATACCAACAGCCCTGTTAGTGTAGGTGCAAAACGCCCGGCTCTCTTGCGAGAAACCGGGCGTTCGACCGAGCCGGGCGCAGCCTGCGCGCAAGGGCGGCGCGAGGGGCTAGGCCATCTCGCACTCGTAGTCGGCGGCGCGCACCGCGGCAAGAAGCGCCTCGTCGGCCACGTCCTCGCCACAGGACACCTTCGCCGTGCCGGCCTCGAGGCTCACCTCGACGGCCTCCACGCCGGCCACGCCCTCGAGCGCCTCCGTCACGTGCTTCACGCAGTGTTTGCACATCATGCCCTCTACCTTGAGCGTCTTCTCCATCGTGCTCTCCTCACTATCGCTTGCCGGGACCTCAATGCCCGTGCGGATCGATACCTCAACCTGCCCCGTGTTCGCGTCCCCAGCCGAGACGGCAGGCGCCTCCCTGACCGACTTCCAGGTGCGCAGCCTCAGCGCGTTGCCCACCACGAAGACAGACGAGAAGCCCATGGCGGCCGCGCCGATCATCGGGTTGAGCGAGATGCCCACGCCCACAAGGACACCCGCAGCCACCGGGATGCAGACGGCGTTGTAGAACAGCGCCCAGAAGAGGTTCTGCTTGATGTTTCTCATCGTGGCGCGCGAGAGCTCGATGGCGCAAGCCACGTCGATGGGGTCCGAGCGCATGAGCACCACGTCGGCCGAGCTTATCGCCACGTCCGTGCCGGCGCCAATGGCGATGCCCACGTCCGCTCGGGCAAGCGCCGGCGCGTCGTTGATGCCGTCGCCGACCATAGCCACGCGATGCCCCGCCTGCTGGAGCTCGCGGACACGGGCCTCCTTCTGGTCGGGAAGCACGCCCGCGACCACGTCGTCCACGCCCACGCGCCGGGCCACGGCCTCGGCCGTTATCCGCGCATCCCCGGTAAGAAGCAGCGTCTTGACGCCCATCTCGCGCAGGCGAGAAACGGCCGCCGCGCTCGTGGGCTTGACGGGGTCGGCCACGGCGATGAGCCCGAGCGCGCGCCCATCGGCCGCGAAGAAGAGCGCGGTCTTACCCTCGGCCGCGAGCGCGTCGGCGCGCTCCGCGAGGCCGCCCAGAGCCACATGGCGCTCCCCCATGAGCCGGGCGTTGCCCGCCGCGGCGGCCCGTCCGTCGACTCGGGCAAGAAGCCCGCCGCCCGCGACCTGCGCGAAGCCTTCGACCGCGACCCCGGCGTCGACGCCGGGCCAGGATGCGTCCGCGTAGGCGCAGACGGCCTCGGCGAGCGGGTGCTCGCTCTTGCGCTCGAGCGCGGCGGCGATGCGCACGAGGTCGCGCATCTCCGTACCCTCGACGAGCTCCACGTCGGCGACCTGGGGTTTTCCCACCGTCACGGTGCCCGTCTTGTCGAGCACCACGTAGTCGAGCGCGCACGCCCCCTCAAGCGACTCGGCGGACTTGATGAGGATGCCGTCGGCGGCGCCGCGGCCCGTGCCAACCATGATGGCCGTGGGCGTGGCGAGCCCGAGCGCGCACGGGCAGCTGATCACGAGAACGCTGATGCAACGGTTGAGCGCGGTCGCGAAGTCGCCGACGAGGATCATCCACGCGACGAAGGTGACGGCCGCGATGGCCATGACCACAGGCACGAACACGCCCGCGATCTTGTCGGCCATGCGCTCGATCGGGGCCTTGGAGCTCGTGGCCTCGTCCACCAGGCGGATGATGCCCGCGAGCGCCGTGTCGTCGCCCGTGGCCGTGGCCTCCATGACGAACCAGCCGCGGGTCGACGTGGTCGCGCCCGTCACGCGGTCGCCGGCGTTCTTCTCGACGGGCACGGGCTCTCCCGTGATGGCGGACTCGTCGAGGGACGCCGTGCCCTCGACCACGCGGCCGTCGACCGGCACCGACTCGCCGGCGCGCACGACCACGCGATCCCCCATCCGCACATCCTCGGTGGGCACCTCGACCTCGGCGCCGTCGCGCTGGACGCGCGCGGTCTTGGGCGCGAGGTCCATGAGCGCGGCGATGGCGTCGGTCGTCTTGCCCTTGGCTCGGGCCTCGAAGTATTTGCCGAGGTCGATCAGGGCCAAGATCATGCCGGCCGAGTCGAGATAGAGGCCGTTCATGGCCGTATGCGCCGCCTCCATGTCCATGGCGCCGAAGGCCCAGGCCATTTTGTAGACCGAGACGACGCTGTAGGCGAAGCTCGCTGCCGAGCCGATGGCGATGAGCGAGTCCATGTTGGGCGAGCGGTGCCAGAGCGTCCTGAAGCCGACGACGAAGTAGCGGCGGTTGACGAAGAGGATGGGGATGCAGAGCAGCAGCTGTGTGACGGTCGAGGCCATCATGTTGGACATGCCGTCGAGGCCGGGGACCTCGGGCCAGCCGAGCATGGGCCCCATCGCGATATAGAAGAGCGGGACCGAGAAGCAGATGGACACGACGAGCTGGACGAGGCGCTCGTGGACAGCCTTCGCCGCGACGTCGCCGGGCGCCTGGGCGGGCGCGGCGACGCCCTTGCCTGCCCGCGCCTTCGCGCGGCGAGAAGCGCCGTAGCCGGCCTTCTCGACGGCTGCCACGACCGCCGCGGCCGTGGCGTCCTCGCCGTCGAAATCAAGCTCCATCGAGTTCTTGAGCAGGTTGACGTTGGCCTCGGCCACGCCGGGGACGCCGACGGCGGCCTTCTGCACGCGCGACGAGCACGCGGCGCAGGTCATGCCCCGGATATCGAAGGTCTCCTTCACCGAAGATCACCTCACATGAACTTCTTGAGGAGGCCCATGACCTCGTCGACGGCCTCGGTGTCGCCGGCCTGGACGCGCTCGACGACGCAGGTCTCCAGGTGGTCCTGCATGACCTCGCGCGAGATGGCCTTGACGGCGGACTCCACGGCCGCAAGCTGCGTGAGGACGTCGCCGCAGTAGCGGTCCTCCTCCACCATGGCCTTGATGCCGTTCAGCTGTCCCACGGCTCGGTTAATGCGCCGCGAGACGTCGGCCTTGAGCTCGGCGGTGCGCGGCGTGTGCTTGCGGGCCGCGCAGTGGCAGCAGGTTTTCTTGCCCTCGTCCGGCATGGGTTGCTCCTCGGAATCCTCCACATACCCCTTAGGGGTACCTTATGAAAAGGACTTTATACCCCAGGGGGGCATATGTCAAGAAACACGCGCCCGCGCAGGCCGGCCGCGAGCTACTCGACCTCGTCGGGCTCCTCGCCCCCCTCGCCCGCCTCGAGCTCCTTGAACTTCGCCTTCATCGTCGGGTTCTTCCAGGTGAGCTTGCGGATGGTCAGCCCCTCGGCCTTGTCGTTGGCCAGCCTCAGCTGGCGCTCCGAGCTCGTGAGGTTCTCCTTGACCTTCTGCAGGTGCTGGATCGTCTTGTCGATCTCCTCGATGGCGGCGCCGAACTTCTTGCTCGCGGACTCGTAGTTCTTGCCGAACTTGTCCTTGAAGTCGTCGAGCGCGTCCTCGAACCCCGTGATGTCGATGTTCTGCTGACGGATCTCGGCGAGCTCGCGGCGCGCGTCCACGGCGTTTCTCCCCGCGTTGCGCAGCAGCGAGATTAGCGGCAAGAAGAACTGCGGGCGGATCACGTACATCTTTGGGAAGCGGTACGAGACGTCCACGATGCCGGCGTTGTAGAGCTCGCTTTCCGGCTCGAGGGTCGAGACGAGCACGGCGTACTCGCAGCCCTTGTTGCGGCGGTCGCGGTCGAGCTTGGCGAAGTGATCCTCGTTCTTCTTGCGGTTCGTGGAGGCGTCGTCCTCGTTCTTCATGTCGAACATGATGGAGACGACCTCCACGCCGGAGCCGTCGAGCTCGCGGAACACGTAGTCGCCCTTGGAGCCGTCCACGACGTCGTTGTCCTTGTGGAACTCGGCGTTGGGGAAGGCCATCATGCGGTACTGGTTGAACGTGTTCTCGCAGTGCTGCTCCAGGGTCTCGCCGATGAGCTTGACCGAGAGGCGCGTGCGCTGGTTCTTGATGCGCTCGATCTCGTCGTCGCGGTCGCGGATCTGCTGGTCCTTGTAGTTGATCTTCTCGAGCATCTCGCTGCGCAGGCTGTCCTCGGTCTGCTTGCGCTCGATGCGGGCGGCGTTGAGCTCGCCCTCGAGGGCGACGATGCGCTGGTCGCGCTCGCCGGTGGCCTCGCTCACGGCCAGCTTGCGCCGGGACTCGAAGGCGGCCTCGGAGCTCTTTGCCGCCGCCTCGAGCTCGGCGATGCGGCGGTCGCGCTCCGCGACGTCGTCGCTTGCCTTCCGGCGCTCGGCGCTGAGCTTCTCACTCGCCTGTCGCTCGAGGGCGGCGAGGTCCTCGACGGCCTTGCGACGCGCATCGGCGAGCTCGGACGACGCCTTCTGCTTGGCCTGGGAGAGCTCATCGGATGCCTTTTGGCGCGCCTGGGCGAGCTCGGCGGCGGCTTTGGACCGCGCCTCGGTGAGCTCCGCGCGGACGAGCGAGAGCTCGCCGGCGGCCTTTGTCTCGGCCGCCTGCCGCGCCTGCTCGGCGGACGCCTTGCCGGCCTCGAGCTGGGCCTTGAGCGAGGCGATGAGGGCGTCCTTCTCGGCGGCCTCGGCCTGGGCGTCCTCGCGCTGCTTGGACGCCGCGCCCCGCGCCTCCTCGCGCGCCTTGGCCACGGCCTCCGCGACGGCGGCCTCCCGCTCCCTGCGCGCGACCGCGAGGCGATCGGCCATGTCGCGCTCGAACTCCGCGTCGCGCACCTGCTTGACGATGCTCGCGTACTCGGACTCGTCGACGGTGAAGGCCCGGCCGCAATGCGGGCACTTGATCTCTGCCATGGGGCTCCCTCTCGTTCGTGTTTCTCAACAGCTTACTCGACGCATGTGACAAGAATTACCCGCGGGCTTCGGGGCAGGGCCCCACACGCAAAAACGGGGCCCGCCGCGATGGCGGGCCCCGCCCGAGTCAAAGGCGTTCGGCGCTAGTTGCCGTACCCATTGCCGTAGCCGTTGCCGTACCCATTGCCGTAACCGTTGCCGTAGCCGTTGTTACGCTGGTTCATGTACTCCTGGAACTGCTGGAAAAGCGTGGAGTCGTCGCCATCCGAGTTCGTGTCGTTGTTGTTCAGGTACTCGTTGATGTTGCTCGTCGGCTGGCTGCTCTCCTCCTGCTGCTGCTTCTGCAGCTCGGCGTCGTCGTCGAGCGTCACGTCGAAGCTCATCTCCTGGGACTTTCGCATGACCGTCACCTTCACGGTGTCGCCGATGCTGTGCGAGCGCACCGCCAGGATGACGTCGTCGGCCGAGCTCATCTGAACACCGTCGATGGCGGTGATGATGTCGCCTTTCTGGATACCCGCGTTCGCGGCCGGCCCGTTCTCGGTGACGTCGGCCACGTAGGCGCCGGAGGTCACGCTGAGCTTATTGGCCTTCGCGTTCTGCTCGTTGACGGTCTGCATGCTCACGCCGATGTGGGCATGCGTGACGGTCTCGCCGTTGATGATCTTCTGAGCGACCTGGACCGCGTAGTTGCCCGGGATGGCGAAGCCGATGCCGGCGAAGCTCTCGGTACTCGAGGTGTAGAGCGTGCAGATGCCGATGAGCTTACCCTCGGAGTCGACGAGCGCGCCGCCGGAGTTGCCGGGGTTGATGGCCGCATCGACCTGGATGAGGTTCGTGTAGAGCGTGTTGCCCGACGAGCTCGTCAGGAAGGTGTTGCGCGTGAGGGCGCTCACGATGCCCTGGGAGACGGACTGCTCGAGGCCGAAGGGGCTGCCGACGGTCATGACCCAGTCGCCGACCTGGACCTCGGAGGAATCGCCGATCTCCATCGGGGTCACGCTCGCCCCGTTGAGGTCGGCCTTGAGGACCGCGAGGTCCGAGGAGGCGTCGGAGCCCACGAGCTCGGCGTCGTAGGTCGTGCCGTCGATGGTGACGGTGATGGACTCGGCGCCCTCGATCACGTGGTAGTTGGTGATGATGTGCCCGTCGGTGTCGTAGATGACGCCGGAGCCGAGGCCCTCGCTGCTGCTCGAGGTCACGTTCACGGTGGCCACCGAGCTCAGGGTCTTCGCCGCCACGGCCTTGGCGGTCGAGGTGTCCTCATCGCTCGGGTTGATGGTGATGGACTGGCTCGAGCCCGTCGTGTAAGTCGTGCTCGAAGCGCCGATCACGCCGGTCGCGTAGAGCGCGCCGGTCAGAAGCCCCGCGCCGATGACGCCGCCGGCGATGCCGAGCACGAGGGACTTCACGCCCTTGCGCTCCTTCTTGTGCCTCGGCTCGTCTGCGCGCGAGAGCCCCGGCTCCTGGCCTGGGACGGGCGGGACGCTGCCGGTGCCCCAGGCTGCGTGCACCGCTTCCGCCTCGCCGTCTCCGACCGACGGCCGCTGCGCGGTCTGGTCGGGCGCGGGCCCCTGCGCGCCCGTCTGACCGGCATGGTAGCCGGCCTCGTAGCCGGCCCGCGCGCCGCGCTCGTAGCCCGCCTGGTAACCAGGCTGGGAAGCGGGGACCTGCTGCGTCGGCTGGGCCGGCTGCTGCCGCGTCGGCTCGGAGCCCTCGGGGTCGTAGGCGCTCTGCCCGTTGCCGTATTCGTCCATGGTCTCTTCCCTCCCCGGGGCAGCGATGCCCCGTAAAGCGGACGGTGTTTTCATCTAACCAAGAAGCACTCTACCCCATGGTACTTACAGTTAACTGAATCGGCCTCGTGTCACGCTTGCGGCACGACCCTTTGACGTAACTGAAAACTCCCCGAGGTGGCCGGCGGCCCCTCAACCTGGCCACGGCGTCGAGAAAAACGTTCGAATACCAATCCCAATCAAAGACCTGCGGCGAGAAACCCCCGAGTACCAATCCCTGGGACCGCGACATTGGTATCCGAGCGGATTTCACAGCGATCTCGCGAAGAAGGCTGGTATTCGGACGGTTTTCTCAGCGCCCTGTCGTGGCGATTGGTATTCGGCGGGCTCTCTCGGCGACCGAGCGTGCGGCGGCGCTTCGCAGAACGCAGCGAGGGCGGGCCGCCCTGAGGCAGCCCGCCCTCGCCCTCTTCCCTACAAACCCAGCGCGCGATTCCTACACACGGAACAGGTAACCGACGCCGCGGATGGTGACGATATGGCTCGCGACCTGCGGGCCGACCTTCGAGCGCACGCGGCGGATGTGCACGTCGACCGTGCGGGTGCCGCCGCAGTACTCGAAGCCCCACACGCGGTGGAGCAGCGTCTCGCGCGAATAGGCGCGCGAGGGGTGCGTGGCCAAAAACGAGAGCAGCGAGTACTCCATGAGGGTGAGGTCCACGGGCTTGTCGTCGATGTAGACCTGGTAGGTGGCCAGGTTGATGGTCATGTTGTCCACGGTGACGATGTCGGCAGGCGCGCTCTCCTCGCCGGGCCACAGCAGCAGCGTGCAGCGCATCTCGAACTCGGCAGCCGTGGCGGCGGAAACGATGAAGTCGTTCTTACCCTGCGTGGGCATGCGCAGACTCGGGAGCTTGTCCGCGTCCTGCACGAGCAGCATCGGGATGAAGCCGTTCTCGGCGACGAAGGAGTCCACGGCATTCAAGGTATCCTGACCGATGCCCTCGGCGTCGAGAATCACGAGGTCGAACTCATGGCCGGACGAAATGGCCTGCGAGAAGGTCGCCTCGTTAGCCAGGGCGATCGACACGTCGATGGCGTGCGACAGCTCGCGCATGCGGTCGTGAAGGCGGGTAGTGGCCGACACGAGCAGGATGTTCTTGTGATGCACCCTAATGCCCCCTCATGAAAACTGCAAAAATCGTATTACACCTTACCATATTGCCAACATATTAACGGGATCACACAGTAAATAATCAACTGCGCCCCAGCCATAGGTGAGCTGGGGCGCATTGCGAATCGCATCCGTTCGCGCGTAAAGCGACGCGTGCCGCGAAGCTGTTAGTCGATAGAGCCGAGGAACTCGGCCGTGCGCGGGTTCTTCGGGTGGTCGAAGACGTCGGCGGGGATGCCCTGCTCGACGATGACGCCGCCCTCCATGAAGACGACGCGATCCGCGACGTCGCGCGCGAAGCCCATCTCGTGGGTGACCACGATCATGGTCATGCCGGAGTTCTCGGCGAGGTCGCGCATGACGTCCAGGACGCCGCGCACGAGCTCGGGGTCGAGGGCCGAGGTGGGCTCGTCGAAGAGAAGCACGTCGGGGTGCATGGCCACGGCGCGCGCGATGGCCACGCGCTGCTGCTGGCCGCCGGAGAGCTGGCCCGGCTTGAAGTCCGCTCGGTCGGCGAGGCCCACGGCATCGAGCTGCCTCATCGCCTCCTCGGCAGCCTCCTCCTTGGGCTTCTTGAGCACCTTGACCTGGCCGATCATGACGTTCTCTTTGGCGGTGAGGTGCGGGAAGAGGTTGAACTGCTGGAAAACCATGCCCACGTCGCGGCGCAGCTTGTTCACGTCCGAGGCCGACTTGCCCGTGATCTCGTCGTCCTCGATGAGGATATGGCCGGCGGTCGGCGTCTCGAGCAGGTTCACACAGCGCAGCATCGTAGACTTGCCGGAACCCGAGGGGCCGAGGACCACAACGACCTCGCCGGGCCAGACGTTCAGGTTGACGTCGCGCAGAACGACGGTGTCGCCGAAGCTTTTGTTCAGGTGCTCGATGCGGACGATGGGGTGCTCGCCCGCCGTGAAGCGGTGGTTCGTAAGACCCTGGTCAGCCTCGAAGGCGGCAGCGGCGGCCTCGTCGGCGGGAAGGGACGCGGGCACCGCCGTCGACGGCGCGTGCGAGAGGAAGTTCTTGCTACTGGACACTGGGTACCCCCTTCTTCTGGTCGCGCTTCCTCGGCTTGCGGGAAAGGCCGCTCTCGGAGGCCGCGATGCGCTCCTCGACGACGCCCACGACCTTGATCAGGGGCAGGGTGACGATGAGGTAGAAGATGCCGGCGGCCACGTACGGGGTGATGTTGCCCGAGACGGTGGTCAGGTTCTTGGAGAACATCATGAGCTCCATGACGCCCACCGAGGAGAGAAGCGACGTGTCCTTGAAGGCGGTGATGAAGTCGCTCGTGACGGTCGGGATCACACGGCGCACGGTCTGAGGCAGGATGACGGAGAACATCGTCTGCACGTAGCTCATGCCGAGCGAGCTCGCGGCCTCGTACTGGCCGCGCGGGATGGACTGGATTCCCGCGCGGAAGATCTCGGCGAGATACGCCGAGGAGTTCACGGCCATGACGATGATGCCGAGAAGGTTGTTGTCGATGTTGATGCCGACCATCGGCAGGCCGAAGAACATGATGTAGATCTGCAGGAACAGCGGCGTCCCTCGCAGCACGTTGATGTAGACGACCGCCACAGCCCGGCACAGGCGGTGCTTGGAGATCTTGAGCAGCGAGAAGATCAAGCCGAGCACGATGGCGAAGGGATAGCAGGCGATGACGATGCCCAGGCACAGCACCCAGCCGGGGAACAGCGACGAGAAAGACGTGACGAGCAGCTGCGGCTTGAAGAACATGCCGAGGAACTGGTTGGAGTTCCAGGCCGCGACCCAGGGCTGCTCGTCGAGCCAGTTGACGACGGACTGCAGCGGCGTGTTGGCGATGATGGAGATCGACGGGGAGGCCGCGAGCTCTTTTGTCTGCCCATCGTCGACGTAGCTGCCCTCGACGCTGTAGTCGCCGCCCTCCGACGGGAAGCGCATATTCGTGACCTCGAGGCGCAACAGCGACCCGGCGGGGATCGGGTCGGCGAAGCTCACCGTGACGCTGTTGCCGTCGGCCACGGCCTCGCCCTCGATGCTCACGCGTGTGAGGCCCTCGAGGACCGTGATGCGCGTGGTCGACCCGTCGAAGCTCGCGTCATCGGCGATGGTGAGGGTCACCGAATCGACGCTCTCGCCGTCCTCGACAGTCCCTTCCCAGGTAAGGCGGGTATCCATGCCGCCGATGACGCCGCTGCCGCCATCCTCGTTCGGCTTGGCGGTCGCCTTGTCGGTCGTCATGGCGAGCGCCTGGCAGGGCAGCGCAAGGACGACGGCGAGAAGCGCCGCCGCGAGCGCCGGCGCCTTTATGTGTGTGCGAAGGCCCATAGGCTCCTCCCAATCACCGGTGCGAGGAAACGAGCGCGGGACCCTTTCGGCTGCAAGGGCCCCGCGTCGTTTCGGGTAGCTAAAACCGGGCGGTCCCCACCCAGGTTAAATCTCGGAGCCGAACCACTCGGTCTTGATCTTCTTCATGGTGCCGTCGGTCTCCATGGACTGGAGCGCAGAGCTGATGGCGACCGTGAGGCCGGTGTTCTCCTTGGACACGGCGATGCCGTACTGCTCGCCGGTGGGAATCTCCTTGGCGACCTCGAGGTCGGAGAAGGACTTGGTGAGCATCCAGGAGGCGACGGGCAGGTCGATGACCATGGCATCGTAGAGGCCGGTGGAGACGCCGGTGAGGGCCGCGGTCACGTCGTCGAGGGGCACGCGCTCGGCGGCGGCGAGGTTCTCGGTGATCCACTCGTCGCCGGTGGTACCGGACTGGCAGGCGACCTTCTTGCCGGCAACGTTCAGGCTCTCCTCGGTCTCACCGGAGTCCTTCTTGACGACGATGGCCTGGTTGGAGTCGAGGTAAGGGTCGGAGAAGTCGACCTCCTCGCGGCGCTCGTCGGTGATGGTGATGCCGGCGATGGCGACATCGCACTTGCCGCCCTGCTTGACGAGCGGGACGAGCGTGTCGAACTTCTGGTTGGGCAGGTAGGTAGCCTCGAGGCCGAGCTTCTCGGCGACGGCCTTAATGAGGTCGACGTCGAAGCCGACGGGCTCGCCTGTGTTCTCGTCCATGTACTCGAACGGGGCGAAGCCGAGCTCGGCGGCGACGGTCAGCTTGCCGTCCTCGACCAGGGTATAGCCGCCGGGATCGACGACGTCAGTAGAGACGGTGTCGGACGAGCTGGACGAATTGGACGAGCTCGAGCCGCAGCCGGCGAGAAGCGCGGCGGACGCCGAGGCGCCCAAGGTAAGGATGAAGTTGCGGCGAGACATATTGCTCATGGTTTCCTCTTTCCTCGATTGCGGGGGCGCGGGTCCGCTAGACCTCGGCGCCGAACCACTTGATCTGCAGGTCAGCTATGGTGCCGTCGGCGTCGAGCTCTGCCAGGGCGTCGTTGATCTTCTGGGTGAGGCCGGGATTGTCCTTGGAGACAACGATACCGTACTGCTCGCCCGTCGGAACCTCGATGGCCACCTTGCAGTCGGTGAACGACTGGCTGCAGAGGTAGCTCATGACGGGCAGGTCTGCGGCGGCGGCGTCATAGAGGCCGGTCGAGACGCCCGTCACAGCCTGGACGGGGTCGTCGAGCGAGACGATGGTGGCCTGCGGCAGGTTCTCCTGGGCCCAGGTCTCGCCGGTGGTGCCGGACTGGCAGGCAATCTTGACGCCGTCGGCGTTCAGCGTGTCGGCGGAGTCCTTCTCGGCGTCTGCGCGGGTAACGACGCCCTGGTTGGAGTCCAGGTAGGGGTCGGTGAAGTCAATCTCCTGCTTGCGCTCGTCTGTGATGGTGAAGTTGGAGACGCCGAGGTCCGCCTTGCCGCCCTGCTTGATGAGCGGGATGATGGCGTCGAACTTCATTGCGGGGAGATACTCGCAGGTAAGGCCCATCTTGGCCGCAATGGCGTCCATGAGCTCGACCTCGA
>CAZEHG010000018.1:16025-19176 GCA_964512475.1 uncultured Atopobium sp. | reverse complement strand
TAATGGACACGAGCGCTCTTCTAGGCCGCGATTCCGTGTCCAAACGAGTCAGCCATTTTAGAGGGCCTTCTTGGCGGGCTTGGAGAGGCTGTCGCGAACGCTTCCGTCGATGGGGATTACCCGGCTTGGCTCAATAGCCAGAGTGCCGCGCTCGCCGCAGAGCCCACGCGCCTAGAAGGCCTCCTCATGAGCATTGTCACGACCGCGTATGTATGCGTTCCGTATGCGGAAGACCCTCTTCAGACAAAATTCAGAGCACCAGTCCGCTAAAGGGTCTGGCAATGCCGGCGCTTGAATAGGGATCTGTATTTGCGAAGACGACAGGCCATCGACTTTTGAGCAGGTTGAGATCTTGCGCGTACTGCATTTTTGCTTTGTGCGTTATGTGGCGACCACGTGAGAGCGGGATGTGACAGTATGCTTCGGCATCTGGCAAATATGAGATGAGTCTCCCCTTTTCTTGCAATTTCAAGCAAAAATCAACATCAAAGAACGATTGATCGAAGTCAGTCGTAAAGCCGTAAACCTCATCAAATACATCGGATGAAACCATGCAACATGCAGCGGGCACCGCGCTCACATTGCGCTGTAGTCTTGCATAGTAGGGAACCCAGTGTTCGCGAGGAACCCCTTGATATGCATGCCAAGGCACGTCATCAATGACAATGCCTGCGTCGTAAATGATGTCGTCCGGATAGCACAGCTTTATTCCGACCGCACCGATTTCAGGGCGCGAACAGTTACCGACCATGCATTCAATCCAATCAGACGTGACAACTTCCACTTCGCTGCCTAGCAGCAGTAGGTAATCTCCAGTTGCTTGCACGCGCCCGCCGTTAATGGCCTTGGCTAGATTGAAACGCTCACTCTGCAGCTTCACTATCTTTGTCCTGGGAGGCAGCGCAGTGCCCTTAATCGTAGATGCCTCATCGGTGGAAACGACAACGATGATTTCATAGTTATCGTAGGTGCTGTTGTTTACGATAGAGTCGATACAGCGCCTAGGGCTTTCAGGGCTGTCGTCAACGATAATGATGATTGAGACCAAGGGATTCTCATCGGGTACTTTGTATCTAATTTTATAAAAGGTTTGACCGTCGTCACTGGCAACCTCTCCGCTGAGCCCAACACGCTGCAAATGCTTATGGACGGCCAAAATGCCAGCAGCCACAGCATAGGGTTTCGCGTCGAGTCCTCTTGCTGTTGAACCAGCAGTGATTCTCCAGTGGTAAAGAATCTTTGCGACGTGACCCACCTTGCATCCTTTTTCAACGGCTTGAAGGGTCAGGCTATGGTCTTGTGCTCCATCCAAATCCTTAGTGTTGGGCTTAAGCTGCTCTAGCAAAGACTTACGGATGCACAACATATGGCAAATGTAGTTGTTATTGCGGAGAAGATCAAGGCTGAAATCAATCTTAAAGACAGGGTGACGGTAAACGCCATCTTCTGAAAGTTTATCTTCATCGCAATATAGCAAATCGATGTCGGGATGCTCGTTAATCTTTTGTGCATACTCGAAAAGAAGGTCAGGCTCAATGGTGTCATCATGATCGAAGAAGCATACGAAGTCGCCCATCGCAACGTCTATACCGGCGTTCGTGTTGAGAGAAATGCCCAGGTTTTCCTTCAGAGTAACAATACGCACCCGCACATCGTCTTTGCTGGCAGCAGCAACACGTGCGGTAAGCGCCGCGTCTTCAGGTGATGAATTAACCAGGATACATTCCCAATTTTGGTACGTTTGTGCAAGAAGGGACCCGAGCATGTCGTCAAAAAGGGGAAGCGGTGTTCTGTAGAGCGGAACTATGATACTAAAAAGGGGCATCGTTCCGAATGTACAGCGCTTTTGTTTATTAATTTCGTAAGGGGTGATGCGGCGCTCTCTAAACCATCTATCGTAGTCGGGTGCTATAAACGCGCTGTCAGTGAGGCTAGCATCCGAGGCCTCAATTTCGTCTTTCCAGGTATTTACGGGAACGAAAATCTGCGCATAAATATCGGGCACTATATCGTTCCACGCAACAATAAAAAAGTCCGTAGCATCCCATGGGATATTAAAAGAGATCGAGATATCCGTACCAATATTAGGCAGGTACTCAGAGAGCTTCTGCGGCTCTTCCCCAAGAATAATGTAGGAATCGCTGAGAAGGTTGAGGTTACTGTCGTAAACCGCCGCATTCAAATGAGATGCCGTGGTGTCTTGTAGTTCGATTATTGTTCGGCACTGGATATGATCGGGCCGTCCGAAAAACTGTACAAGATCGATATTTCCCCAGGAATGTGATTCGTCACCCAACTTGTCGATAAATTGAATTTCCTTATATGTGTCTCTATTTCTGCGCTTGTCCTTTTTCGCTTGCTTCCTAGCTTGCTTAAATGCGATTTGGTGAGTCGCCGAATCAATCCTTGTTCCAACCGCACTGAATGCGCCGATTGCATATTGGGCATTCTCAATGGGCAAGTCGGGATAAACGGAGACATATTCATCGCCCCTCAGATGATAAAGCTTACATGGTAAGGGCGAGATACCCTTTTCAAGACTCCTGTAAGGAGAAATGGTTGAGCCGGCGACGACGCCATCGATGGTAAGCTTCTCGTAAAAATGACCATCTGCTCGACAGATGCACCTAGATTCGATATTCATGAGTCATCTTTCAGTATGGGGAGAACAACAGCAATACTTTAAAAATCTAAATTTTGGCCCGATCGATTCCTCGGGCTCAGGAAGCTAGACTTCTCGACGCTGGCGTCACTCCTTTACCACCCGTCAGAAACGTCATAGAACCCTAGAACACGCGCCCATCGCTGTAGCGGAACACGTAGACCGTCGAGCCGTTGGGCATGTTGTCGTAGACCCACTTCGCGTTGTCCCAGGTAAGGCCGCAGCAGCCGGTGTTGCCCCAGCCGGTCTCGGAGTAGCCGGTGGAGTGGATGGAGGCGCAGTCCTCGTAGCCGGCGCCGGGAATGTAGCGCAGGTGGCCCAAGCTATCGCTGGTATACGACTCGATGAAGCAGGTGGACCAGTCGTTGTAACCCTGGCCGAAGTACTCGTCAGCCCAGTTGCAGATCTGACGGTGGACGACGGTCCAAGCGCCGGAGTAGGTGTTCCTCGCACCGTTGCAGTTCCAGAGCTTGATGGCGGACCAGCCGC
>CAZEHG010000018.1:0-15925 GCA_964512475.1 uncultured Atopobium sp. | reverse complement strand
CTGTCCGACGTGCCGCTGTCCTTCTTGATGCTCTCGCTGGCCTCGCGCGCGGTCGAGGAGTCGGCCGCAGTCGTGGTGGTCGAGGCCTGCTTGCTCTGCTCGAGCGCCACGTTGAGCGTGGAGTTCTGCTTGGCCTCCTCCGCGAGCTGGGCCTTGGCCTCCTCACTCAGGGAATTGACCAGGGCGGCGGCGGCCTCGCGCTGGGTATTCAGCGCGTCGAGCTTGGACTGCGTGTCGTCGACCATGCCCTGCTGGTAGGCCTTGCGCTCCTCAAGCTCGGTCTTCGCCTGGTCGATCTCGGCGATGGCGTCCGCCTGGGCGTTCGAGAGCTTCTGGACGTAATGGATGCGAGAAATCACGTCGTCGATGGACGTAGAACCGAGAAGCACCGTGAGCAGCGTGGAGCCGCCGTCCTTGTACTCCTCCGACACATACGACGCGAGCGCGGCCTTGTTCTGCGTGAGCTTCTGGTCCTTGACCATGATCTCGTAGTCGGTGTTCTCGAGCTCGGTCGCGAGGCTGTCGAGGTCGCCGGCGAGCGCCTCTACGGACGCGCCGATCTCCTCGAGGCTCTGGCGCGCGGAGGCGAGGTCGGAAGCGGTATCGGCGTAAGCGCCCATCGGGCATCCGAGCGCGAGCCCAGCGGCGATGGCCGCAGCGCAGACGGAGTTTCTTGCCAAGCGATTCAAAATCATGTCGCTCCATAGAACGAATTGCAAAAAGATATGGTCAGTTTAGGGCATACGTTCAGGCGTGACCACCCCGGCGACATTCTTCCCACCGAATCCACGGCAAGAAACGAGCCTAGGCGGACACGGCGGAAACGCGTTTCTTGTCCGCTCGCCACAAGGCGATCGCACACGCAGCGGTTACGGCGACGCCGGCAGCCGAAAGCATCGCCCCCGTGCTCGCCCCCTCGGTCTGATAGACCGCCGTGAACTCGTGCTCCCCTGCCTCGACGACGAAGCCGACGAAGCCGTAGTCGGCCCGGAAGGTCTCGACCTCCCCGCCGTCGACGTACACGTGCCAGGTCCCGGTATGCGGGACAGGCAGGCACGCGACTGCGGCGCCGTCGGCGCAAACGGTACCGGAGAGCTCGCCCGCGCCCGACTGCGTCACGCTCGACGAGACGCCCGAGCCGCCGAGCTTGCCCGCATACGACAAAGCAACGTCATCAGGCACGATGACCGCGTCGGCAAGAAGCGCGCGCCTCTCTTCTGCCGACCCAAGCGCATCGGCATCCGACTCGGCGACGACCGACCCGCGGACCGTGAGGAACGAGCCGCTCCCCGCGACCTCATAGGTCAGCACGCCGTCCTGCTGGCCGACCAGCTCCATCCACGGCAGGTCGAGCGCGTCGCGCGAGAGCACATAACGGACGCCCAGTAGGTTCAGCACTGCGGGGTCGACCCCCGCGTCGGTGGTGTACATCTGCGTGTAGACGAGCCAGGAGCAGGTGGCCTCGGGCCAGAGCTTGTCGTAAAACTCCAGCAGATCGGCGTCAAGGGTGCTGTTGTACTGCGAAGCGCCCGCATACCCCTGCAGGAGGCTATCCGATGCCAGCGAGTGGTCGTGGTAGGTCTTCTCGACGCGGTACATCGAGCCGTCGGAGCCCCCAAGGGAAGCCAGCGCCGAGCGCGTGTCCACATCCGCCTCGACGTCCTGCGTGTACGGGAAATCCGAGATCGGCACAAGCCCGCGGTTGTTCGTGCAGTAGAACCCGTCGAAGAAGGACGTGGCAAACGCGACGCCTATGAAAACGACCGTCGCGGCCCCTTCGAACGCAGGAAACTTGCGTCCAGCCGCCAGCGCTGCGAAGACCACGACGGCTCCCATGGCAAAGACGGCAGACGGGAGCTTGCCCGTGACGGCATGCCGCATGGACCATGCAAGGATCGCCAAGGTCAGGAGCGCGGAGACGGCGAGCGGGGCAAAGGCGACCCTCCCGCATGCCACGCGCTTCTCGACGGCGATCGCCAAGGCGATGCAGGCCGGGACGGCCACGATAGCCGAGCTGCGGTACTGGAAGCGCACCATCGCCGTGAAGAGCGTCGGCAGGAACTGGTTGAAGCAGTACAGAAGCACGAGCACGGCGGACGCGACGATAAGCGCCCGCGCGCGGCCGCCCACCTCCGTAGCCGCCCAGTGCCCGAACTGCGAGAGCAGCATGAGCGCCGCGCAGGAGTACCCGAGCTGGATGAACTCCTGCGAGAAACTACCTGCATACGAGACGTCCGCGAGGTCCGAGACCATCTGCTCGGTGCTCCAGCCGTCGTTGATCAGGCTCCCCCCGAGCAGCCTGCTCAGGATGGCGCCCACCCAGTCGACGTTAACGAAGCCCAGGTGAGAAACGACCTTCTGCCCCATCGTGGCGTCGCTCGAGGTGCGGACCGTCTCCTGCGTGAGGAAGATCGCGTACGGCACGAGCAGCACGCCGCTCAGCAGCACGCCGCAGGCGACGGGTAGGAACATGAGGCCGAGCGTACGGAAGAACACGAGGGGTCCCCGCCCCTCGAGCACATAGAGCATCCTCAGCAGCAGGTACATCGCGCAGAAGAGAAGCGCCATCCATGCGATGTAGGCCGACCACAGGAGCACGGCCGCGACCGAGGCCGTCACGCACAGGAAACTACGCACGGTCTGCTTCTCCAGGTACAGCTCGTAGCAGAGCACGGCGAGCGTGAGCATGGGGAAGAGGCTTCCCAGGAAGAAATGCTGGCCCAGGAGCATGAGGAAGCTCGAGAACGCGTACATCACCGACGCCGCGGCGCGCGCGAGCGGCATCCTGCAGTAGCGCGTGAGCAGGTGATCGAAGAGCAGCGCCGAGATAAGTACCTTGACCGACTGGGTGACCGCCAAAGAAAGGCTCAGGCGCCCGATGCCGAGCACCAACACGAGCGGAATGAGCACCAGGTTAAAGGGATCGTAGAGCCACGTCTGGTAAGAAGGCAGGTTCACGCCCAGGCCGTAGTCGAAATTCCAAGAGCCGAAGATGCCGGACTGGATATGCTCGACCAGGTTCGTGTAAAAAGGCACGTACTGGTCGATGACGTCGGTGCTGATATCCCCCACCCCGAAGGCGAAGCCCACCTTCTGCGCATAGATCCTGCCGTAGATGGCCGAAAGCCCCACCGCGGACGCGAGGACGATAAGCGCGATCTCTTCTCGGGTCCTGCGCTCACCTGCCCGGCGCAAGACGTCAAGACGCTTAAAGACCCAATACAGAACGAGAAGCGCCGCCAGCAGGACGACAACCAGATAACGGTATTCGGACCAGACCATTGATCTCCCGAGAACGACGCCGTACGAACATAAGGAGTTTACGCCACGAGGAGCTTCTCCCCCGCCCACACAGACAATGACCACGCCGGAGTGGACGCGGAGGCGCTTGGGTCAAGTTCAGCGTGTTAAAGTAGTTGCATCTGTATTCGACACCAGGAGAACATCCGCATGAGGGTTTTGACCGTCATCCCCGCCTACAACGAGGAGGAGTGCCTCGAGGGCACCATCGCAATGCTCCAAGAGCGCTGCCCGGGCCTCGACTACCTCGTCGTAAACGACGGGTCCAAGGACTCCACGCGCCAAATCATCGAGAAGAACGGCTTCTACGGCGCGAACCTGCCCATCAACACGGGCCTCACCTCGGCCTTCCGCACCGGCATGAAGTACGCCTGTCGCCATGGCTACGACGCCGTGGTGCAGTTCGACGCCGACGGGCAGCATCTCCCCACCTACATCCCCCAGATGGCTCAGGTGCTCGAGGAGAAGGGCGCTGACATCGTGGTCGCCTCGCGCTACCTCGACGGCACCGTCAAGCCCACGGGCGCCCGCGGCGCGGGCTCGCGCCTCATCACCTGGCTCATCAAGCTGACCACCGGTGCCGTCATCACCGACCCCACGAGCGGCATGCGCATGTACAGCAGAAAGATGATCGAGCTCTTCTGCAAGGGCTTCGACTGGGCGCCCGAGCCCGACCTCGTGGCCATCGTCGCGCGCAAGTACGGCCCCGTGGTCGAGATCCAGGCCGAGATGCAGGAGCGCCAAGGCGGCGAGAGCTACCTCAAGCTCGGCAACGTCATCCGCTACATGAGCAGAACGTGCCTCTCCATCGTCATGTCCCGCTTCCTTAGGTAGGTAAGAACCGATGCTTCCGCTCTATCTCCGCGTCATTCTCATCGTCGCCGCGCTCTGCGCCCTCGCCGTCGTCAGCCGCCAGGTCAAGAAAGAGAGGCTCCTCATCGAGGACGCCGTTTTCTGGGTCGTGGCCGCCGTGATCCTCGTCATCGTCGCCATCTTCCCCAGCATCGCCATAAACCTGGCCTATGCCCTCGGCTTCATGTCGGCGAGCAACTTCGTCTACATGGTCATCATCGCGCTGCTGCTCTGGAAGGTCTTCGCGTGCTCGTCCGAGATCTCGCGCCTTAAGGTCAAGGTCAACGAGCTCGCCCAGGAGATCGCGCTCGACCACCTCGACGAGCGCGCCGCGCGCGAGGAGCTCGCCGCCAAGGCCGGCGTCGCCGTCGTCGAGAAGGACGCCGAGAAGCCCGACGAGGCTTAGCGCCCCGGGACCTACAGCTTCCCCAGCAGGAACAGCACCCTCAGGGCGACCTCTTCCGTCATGATCTGCCGCAGGCGGACGGGAGCGGTCGCCTTCTTCATGCGCCCGCCGTGGACGAAGCGCTCAACGAGGGCGCGCTTTTCGGCGTCCAGCTGGTCGCCGAAAACGTCGTAGAAGCGTTTGAGCTGCCGCGCGATGCGCATGAGCTGGTCCCCCTGCAGATACGCCTTCACGCGGAAGCGCAGGATGGTCAGGAAGCTACCGCCCGTGGGGCTCACGCTCGCGGCCAGGCGCCGGTAGTCGAGCGACTGATAGTCATCGAAGGTGAGCTCGCCCAGGCCGGCGGCGATGAGCCCGAGCCACCAGTCGTGCCCGTAGACGTCCTGCGCCCCTGCGGCGGCCGCGAGGTCGCAGAGCTTTCGATTGATGACCGTGGTGTTGCCCGAGACCTTGGTCTCGTATAGGAGCGTCGAGAAGCCCACGCCGATGAGGTTCAGGTGCGAGCGGCCGGTCGGGTTCATCTGCTCGTCGCAGAACGTGTACTCCGAACAGTAGAGCCTCGGCACATCCTGAGGGCCCTGCGAAAGCGCGGCGACCGCGCGCGCGAGCTTGTCCGGGCGCCAGACGTCGTCCTGGTCACAGAGCGCGACCCACTCGAACCCAGCGGGCACGCGGCCCAGAAGCTCGATGAACGAGCCGACGACGCCGAGGTTGCCGCCCGTAAAGAGCGTCAGCGCGCCCTTCTCCTCGAGCCCGCGCAGGAACTCGACGGTTCCGTCCGTGGACCCGTCGTCGCGCACGAAGAGGTGGGTGTCGACGCCCTCTTGCGAAAGCACGCTTTGGACCTGCTCGCCCACGTACGGCATGCCGTTGTAGGTGGACATGACGACCGCGACGGCGGGGGTATTGTGGGGCATGGCGATCCAATCGGATTGGGTGTGCAGCGGCGTTATGATAAGAACATTGTGCAGCCTCACGCCCCTACGACACAGGAGAAACATGCAGCCCAGCCCTCAGGACATCAAGCTCAGCATCATCGTCCCCTGCTATAAGGTCGAGAAGTACCTTCCCAAGTGCCTCGACTCCCTCATGGCGCAGACGCTCGACGAGATCGAGGTCATCTGCATCAACGACGGCTCGCCCGACCGCTGCATCGACATCCTCAACGACTACCGCGAGCGCTACGGCAGCAAGGTCGTCATCATCGACAAGCCGAACGAGGGCGTCTGGAAGGGCCGTTGGGACGGCATCGCGCTGGCGCGCGGCGAGTACATCGGCTTCATCGACAGCGACGACTACGCCGAGCCGGGCTTCGCCCAGTCCCTCTACGAGACGGCGAAGGCAAGCGACGCGGACATCGCGGTCTGCGGCTTCGAGCGCACCGATCTCGAGACCGGCAAAGTCCTCTCGCGCGAGCTCTGCGACCCCCGCGAGGACTTCACCATCGAGGGCGACGAGGGGCGACTCGTGGAGCTCAACACCGCCCCTTGGAACAAATGCTTCCGTGCGAGCGTCCTTAAGGGCATGCGCAACCTCTCGAACCCGCCGACCGTCCTGGACGACATGGCCTTCCACCTTCTCGCTTACCTGGACATGCGCGGCAAGGTCGTCTTTACCCCGAAGTCGCTCGTGCACTACATGGTGCGCGAGGGCTCCATCATCAACACCGTGCGCGAGGAGCAGGTCGACTCCATCCTCGCGGCCTTCCTGGAGATCCGCGGCTACTACGAGGAGGCGCGCCCCGGGCTTCTTTCCATGCTCGATGCCATGGCGTTCCTGCACCTGGGCGTCTCGCTCACCTTCCGTCTGAGCTGCGACAAGCGTTACAACGTGCGGGCCATCACCGAGCGCTTTACCGCCTACCTGAACGAGAACTTCCCCACCTGGTCGAAGTCGCCCTACCTGACGGCCGCTTATGCGAAGAAGAACGGCGGGGCCTACAAGAAGCTCCGCTTCGCGCGCAAGGTGTACAAGGCCGGCCTGATGACGGCCGCGCTGTCCGTCTACCGCTTCATGATCGAGAAGCTGCACGTCGACATCAAGTGGTAGTGCCCGCGGACGCCCCTGGACACAGCACAAAAGAGCGGCCGCCCTCGACATGGAGGGCGGCCGCCTCGCGTTTACGGGTCGCCGGCGTTACAGGTCGACCGCTTTTCCGCCGAGCTTCCTCATGCCCAGCACGATGCACCACTGAGCATACGAGAAGAAGAGCCCGACCTTGCCCGACGGCTCCTTCTTGAGCTCCGCCCAGAAATCGTCCATGCTCACCGAGCTGCGTTTATCGAGCGCCCACTTGAGGAACACGCGGTAGTACGTCTTCTTCGCGGTTTTGACGGCCTCGGGCGAGCCGTGGAGAAGCGCATACTCGACGAGGGTCTTGCCGTAGCCGACCTCGTTCTTCGCGTACTCGTCGTTGAACTTGACGGCCGAGGTGTAGTTGGTCGCGCCCTTCTTGACAACGTGGCGGTAGGCGGTCCACTCGCCCTGGAACACATGGACCTCGCCGGCCACCAGGTAGAGGAAGGCGTTGCGGCGGTCGCCCGGGTAGTAGCCGTAGTGCCTCATGTTCATGAACTCGTCGCGAATAGAAAGATACTGCTCGCGGCGGCACACGAGCGTGCCGCTCTGGCCGGGCAGGCGGCTGTAGAAGTACTCCTTAAACGTGTAGGTCTCGAGCGGGCACTGCGGGTACTTCTCGCCGTTGGGCTTGGAGTCCTCCCCCACCACGAAGCAGTGCGTATAGGCCACCGAGCACTCGGGGTGCTGCTCGAGGTAGTCGACCTGGGTCTGGAGCTTGTTCTCATAGGTCCAGAAGTCGTCGCCCTCCATATCCACCAGGTACTTGCCGCGGGCGCGGGCGTAGAGGTCCTCCCCGTTCTTGACGGCGCCCATGTTCTTTTCGCGCAGGATGAACTGGAAGTTGTCGGGGAACTCGGGGCGCAGGCGACGCAGCACGTCGGCAGTCCCGTCGGGCGAGCAGTCGTCGCCGACCAGGACCTCATAGGGGAAGTCGACCTTCTGCATGAGGATGCCGCGCAGGCACTCCTCGATGTAGCGGGAGTGGTTGTAGACCGAGATGACGATAGAGACGAGCGGCTGTTCTTCCATGGTTCCTCCTGTAGTTCGGCGAATCGCCCTGAGCGCGGACAGGCTGCGCGCTAGCGGCGCACGTCGGCGATGATGTCGCAGATCTGGTCGACGTCGTCCAGGTCGAGGTCGGCGTACATCGGCAGCGTGAGCACGCGGTCGGCCACGCGCTTGGCCACGGGCGTCTTCGAGGAATCGAAGCGGCCCGCGTAGCACTCGAAGTCGCTGACAAGCGGATAGAAATACTTGCGCGGGTGGATGTCGTGCACCATGAGGGCGGCGTAGACCTCGTTGCGCGTGGCGCCGAACTCCGTGCCCTCGAACACGACGGGAAGGTAGGCGTAGTTGGGGGTGATCCCCTCCTGCGGACGACAGACCTTGACGCCGGGCAGCGCCTCCAAGCGGTCCCAGTAGCGCTCGCAGACAGCCTTGCGCTTGGCGATCTCGTCGTCCACGTGGCGCAGATTGCAGATGCCCATGGCGGCGGCGAACTCGTTCATCTTCGCGTTGCCGCCAACGGCCTCCACACTCTCCACGCCGGTGATGCCGAAGTTCTTCCACATGTCGAGCTTGGGCGCGAGCGCTGGGTCCTTGTAGCAGACAGCGCCGCCCTCGATGGTGTTGAAAACCTTCGTGGCGTGGAAACTGAACATGGAGGCGTCGCCGAAGGAGGCGGCCGACTCGTCGCCGCGCCTCACGCCGAACGCGTGGGCGGCATCGTAGATGACCTTGAGGCCGTGACGGTCGGCGATGTCCTGAATGACATCGACGTCGCAGAGGTTGCCGTAGACGTGGACAGGCACGATGGCGCTCGTCTCGTCGTCGATGAGCTCCTCGATACGCGCAGGGTCGATGGTGTAGTCGTCGGGCTTCACATCGGCGAAGACGGGCGTCAGCCCCTTGCGCACGAGCGCATGGGTGGTCGACGCGAAGGTGTAGGGCGTGGTGATGACCTTGCCGGTTATGCCCATGGCCTCGATGGCGCACTCGAGGGCGCTGTGGCCGTTGACGAACAGCGTGATGTTGGGCACGCCCAGATACTCTTTAAGGTCAGAGACGAGCTTCTTGTGCTTGGGCCCCATGTTCGTGAGCATGTGGCTGTCCCACAAAGAGGCGATCTCGGCCGTGTACTCCTCGAAGTCGGGCATAGAGGAGCGGGTGACCCAAATAGGAGTCTTTGACATAGGTGATACCCCCGTTGTTGCGAAAAACAAGGCGCAGCTCGCGCGCCGCGCATTCGACCATCTTAAACCCGGCGGCCCTCAGGGGGCCTGCCAATGCTGCGGGCGGCCGCAAACCCATAGGCCGCCGGGGCGCCATGCCCTAGCGCTTCTTGCCGAGGATTCCCTTGGCAGTGGTAAGCAGATACTCGAACTCCTCCACGCGCAGGAGCTTGGCAAGAAGGCAATACGAGCCGAGCATGACCACAACCTGCGACGCGATGAGGGCCACGTCCCCCAGCCTCAGGCACGAGAGCGGCCACGCGATGCCCGCGGCGACCGCGCCGAGGATGAACGCCGGGCAGATGTCGCGAACCTGCTCGAGGTAGTCGTAGCCGATGACGCGCTTGTTCGGGCTGGCGTTGATGAAGGTGCAGATAAGGGCCGATACGATGTAGCCCCCGACGATGGCGTAGAGGTCGCGCAGGACGAAGACCGTGAACGAGAGGATGGCGATGCCGAGGACCTTCTTGGCCACCTCGAGCCTAAGGAAGAGGTCGCTGCGTCCCATGCCGTTCAGGACCTGGAGGTTCGTCGTGTGGATGGGCAGCATGGCATAGACGATACAGTACATCCGCAAAAACGGCACGCTCGGCAGCCACGCCTCCCCCAGCAGCAACCGGACGACGGGCTCGGCCACCACGGCGAAGAGAAGCATGCAGGGGGCCACGAGAAAGGTGCTCGTCTTGAGCGCGCGGCGGGCCAGGCGCTTGACCATGGCGGCGTCGGATTGCACGCGCGAGACGGCGGAGAGCATGACGGGCTGGATGGCGCCGTCCAGCAGCGTGCCGAGCGCCTGCGGGTACTTCTTGCCCTGGCTGACGTAGCCGAGCTCCGAGGTGGTGAAGACCTTTCCGATGAGAAGGTCGGAGAGCCCCTGGTAGGCCTGCTCGAGGATGCCCGAGGCCAACAGCTTCCAGCCGAAGCCGAAGAAGCGCGCCGCGCGCTCAGGGTGGAAAACGGGTCGCGGCTTCCAAGGCACCTGGAGGGCGAGGACCGCGCACTTGCAGGCCTGCTGGACAAGCTGCTGGACCACGAGCGCCCAGATACCGGCGCCGCAAACGGCGGCCGCGATGCCGGCCGTGCCGGAGACGAGGCCCGCGACGACGGTCGCGCGGGCGGTCTTCTGGAACTCCAGGCCGCGCGCCACGATGGCTTCCTGGATAGAGTTGTAGGCGTTGACCACGAGCACGAGCACGAGCACGCGCAGCGGGGTTACGGCGGCGGGCATGCCGTAGAACGCGGCGATGGCGGGGGCGGACAGGAACAGCGCGACGTAGAGCACGACGGAGACCGCGAGGCTCATCCAGAAGACCGTTGAGTAGTCGTCCTCGGTCGCGTCGGGCGCCTGGATAATGGCTGTGTTGAGGCCGCTCTGCACGATGACGTTGCCGATGTTCACGAACACGAGCATGATGGCGAGCGCGCCGAAGTCCTCCGGCGAGAGGAGCCTCGCCATGACGACCTGGACGATGAGGGTGACGACGGCCGTTCCGCCCTGCTCGAAGAGCTTCCAGAAAAGCGAGCGGATGGTCGTGGACTTAAGGTCGTTTGCTGCCAATATGGGCTCCGATAGGGTATCGCGGCGTGTTCGTATGTAACCATCTTACACGCCGCCCGCGGCACCACATAAAACCACAAGGAGCCTTAGACGCCACGCTCAAGAGGCCGGATTCGACCGTCCATACATTTCGAGCCGCCTGCGGGGCCGGGGAGCGCGGGCGGCGAGTATACTCGCAATGCCCAAAACCAACGACACACAGCTAGGAGCACGCATGGCGATCAAGGACAACAGGCTCGAGGCGCTTCTTGCCGACGGCTTCACCAAGCGCATGGCAGACGAGTATCTCATGCTCATGAAGAACGAGAAGAAGAGCGGCTACTACGACGAGGCGCAGCTCACCTGGGCCCACGAGCACGGTTTCTTTGCGGAGGACGTCATCCTCGGCGGCATCAACGACGACAACATCGACGACTACCTCTCCGACTACGACTTCTGGAAGCTCTGGCCGCTCAACAGCTGGGAGCGCATCTGGATCAACGATAAGCTCACCCTGAACGCCCTTGTCCAGGACTCCGACCTCGCCAAGTACGTACCCGCGTATTACTACTACACGGGCCCCGACGGGCTTCTTCCCCTGCAGGGCGCCGACTACGCCGAGGGCCTCGACGGCTTCGTCGATACCCTGCGCCGCGAGCGCGACTTCGCCTGCAAGCCCTGCAACGGCACCATGGCCGAGGGCTTCCACCACCTTCAGTACACCGGGGACGGCTTCGCCATCGACGGCGAGGACTCCACCGAGGCGGGTATCCGCGAGTTCGTCGAGTCGCACCGCAACCTCGTCTTCACCGAGTTCATCCGCCCCGAGGGCTACCTCGCCGAGATCAACCCGCTGATCCACACCATCCGCGTCGTGTACTACAACATCACCGGCGCGAACCCGCAGCCCTCGAGCACGTATTTCCGTTTCTCGCTGCAGGACGGCAAGACGGGCAACGGCTCCAACTACGACATCCCCACCGACGCCGACACCGCTGCCTACAACTGCTACATCGACCCGGCGACCGGCCACTACGGCAACGGCAAGATGTGCTACCCCAACCGCGTGGTCGACTGCCCCTGCCACCCCATCTCCGGCAAGCTCGTCGAGGGCGACGTCCCGCAGTGGGACGAGTTCCTTGATATGATGAAGCGCTTCTCCTACAAGGTCGGCGCCTGCGACTTCCTCGGCTTCGACGCCTGCTGGACCGAGAAGGGCCCCATGATCATGGAGATTAACTCGCACCCCGGCATCAAGTACATGCAGACCTTCCGCCCGCTCATGACCGAGGAGGTGGCGGGCCCCTATTTCCGCGAGAAGCTCGCCCGCATCGACGCCCTCGACGAGGCCGGCAAGAAGCGCCGCAACAACGTCGTGCGCTAACCTGCGCCAAACAAAGAAGTGCGCGAAGGCCCCCGTTGCTTTGAGCAGCGGGGGCCTTTACATGACGGGCATGACCAGCGAGAGATAGCTCGGCGACCGTTACCGCTCGATCTCGTACAGCTCCATGAAACCGGTCTTGAGAACAAGCGAGAACCCCGGGGTCTCCTCCGTAATGGAGGTTATGCCGCAAAAGAGCGACGGGTCATAGTCGTCGCGCAGGTCGATGAAGGAGGCCTCATCCTCACGGCCGCGCAGGACAATGACGTACTTGGCGTCGACCTTCTCGACCGCCTCCTGAACCTCGGCGTTGGTCGCAAGTTCGCTCAAATGCAGGCGAATCGCCTTGCTCTCGGACGTCTCGTTATCTCCGCCGAAACCGACGAAGTTGCGGTAATACATGTGCATGTCATAGATGCCGTAGGCCAGGAAGCTGCCGTCCATCGGGTTGTTGACCACAAGCGACCCGTCTGGGATGATCTCCAGGGCCTTCTGGATGAACACCTTCTCGGTCTGGTCGAGAGGCTCGTTGCTGGAATACACTTCGCTGATCTTGCGTCGATAGTCCCCGTAGGTCGTGTGAACGCTCTTCGGCCAGCTCCGGTAGTCAAGGCCCTGAGAGTTGATCTCGTTTACCTCGGACGCAGAATACTCGTAGTGAAGGCCAGCGAGGTTGAACTCGGGGAGATAGTTGACCACGAGGAAAGCGACGGCAACAACGGGTACCACGATGGCTACCCGCACCTGGTCCTGAGGCTTCCGGAAATAAGAAGCGACGACTCGCTGCGCAAACCGCGAGGCCCATTCCAACCCCAGCGCCGCAAGCGGGATGGCGGCAATAGCGGCCACCGCCGAGAGACGCATGGGGTCCGAGTACCAGAAGCCGGCGGTCATACAGCGGAGCTCGTCATCATGCGAGGCGCCTATGAGCAGGATATAGCAGGCCAGGGCATAGGACACGACGAGCCAGCGCTTCCCACGCCTCCTCAACGCGACAACGGCGCCGGCCACGACCAGAACGCCAAGCGGTATCTGAGCCGCTATCTCGGAATTGAAGCCGTTGTGATAGCTCACGGTGAGGATGTTCACGAGCTCCTGGAAGAGCCACGCGTAGGGCGGCCAATAGTGCGTCACGGTCCCCTCGAACATAGGGAGGTGATAGCAGAACAGCCAAAAGCCCAGGCAAAGCGCCACGAAGGCGATGCTGAACCCGATCTTCTTCACGAGCTGATGCGATTTGCCGTCGCACGCCGCGAGGATTCTGGAGACGCAGTACGGGGCCATGAGCACGGTACAGGTGAACACAACGTTCGGATGGCAGAGCACGGCCCCGACGACGGCAAGAAGGACAAGACAGCCCGTGCGGACACGGCTCCAGACGCTCTCCCCGTCCGCCAGGAAATGCACGAAGACGGCAAGTACCGAGGGCATGAGGCAGAACCCGGCGATGTTCGGGTACACGGGGCCGAACGTCAGGAGCTCCCACGGGAACGAGACGAAGGCGAGCGTTGCCAGCGCGCCGGCAACGGCGATCGTCTTCGCGTCCGGGAACACGGCCGCCAGGAAAGCGGCCATACCCGACGGGAACACGAGGAAGCAGAAATAGAACATCGAGGCGTTGATGAGCAAGGGGGTGCTCACCTGAAGGATCATTCCCGTAACCGCGCAAAACGCGTGCCAAGCGGCCGGATAGAAACCGCTGTAATCAGCAGGGGCAATCGCGGCGTCGGCGGCGGAGAGATATGGGCTCACGCTGAGCGAGGTCAACCTACCGGAATCCCTCATGGCCTGGATGAGGTTAAGGTGCTGAGTCACGTCGTATGCCTGGAACACGGTATCGGCGGAGCCGATGCGGGAGAGGAACAGGCTGTAGCCGAGGATCAGCCCCAAGACCAGGGACACCCCAAGCGCGACCGGCGAGAGCATCGGAAGTCGCAGGGGCTTAACGCGATTGCGGAGAATAACCACCAGCGCAATCGGGACAAGAACAGCCGGCAAAAGGACCGTAACCGGGGTCGAGGCAACCCCCGCCAAAGCATATGCCTGGCCGAGGATAGTGATAAAGCTAAAGCCGACAACGGGAGACAAAGCCAGGGCCCAGAGGCCGCGAACGCCCGCCGCCTCGAGCATCAGCACGCCGGGCACCCCCGCGATCACGGCCATAACAAGGACCGTCTGTATCAGTTCCAGCAAAACCGTGACCCTTTCGTTTCGGTTTACGATCAGCAATCGCGCCAGAGGACCCAGCTCCCCCGCTACTCCCCCACCTTGGCGTCATCGGTCGACCCGCGGACGATGAACTGCGGGGTGCCGTTGGCCGGCAGCACGAGGTTGGCCAGGTACTCGCCGATGATGCCGAGCGCAAGCAGGATGAACCCGAAGAAGAACGTCAGGATGCAGATGAGCGACGACCAACCCGCGGGCACGTCGGGCACCAGGATCTTGTGGACAATCACGTACAGCGCGAAGACCACGCCGAAGACCGCCGCCGCCACGCCCACGACCGAGAGGATGCGCAGCGGCAACACCGTGTAGTTGAAGTAGCTCAACCACAGTTTGACGAGCTTGCCGAGCGTGTAGTTGGACGTGCCCTGCTCGCGCTTGTGGTGCTCGACCTCGACGTTGCCGATGCGCTTGGTCATGCGGCCGAAGAGCGCCTGGATATACGGGTTGTAGTTCTTGTACTGGACCACCTGGTCGCGCAGCTGGGAGGTGATGAGCCAATAGTTGCTCGACTCCACGTCCTTGGGCCGGTCGAGAAGCACCTGCGCCGTGACCTTGTTCAGCCAGCTCGTGAAGTTCTTGACGGCGCCGTTGGCATGCTCCTTGAAGACGCCGTAGACCACGTCGTAGTCGCCCGTGGCCATCGTGCCCAGCAGCGCGGGAATCTGCGAGGGATGCGTCTGAAGGTCGTCGTCCATGCCTATGATCAGGTCGCCGTCGGCGTGGTTGAGGCCGCACATGAGGCCGTTGTGCTGGCCGAAGTTGCGCATGAGGGTATAGCCGTGAACGCACGGGTACTCGGAGGCGAGCTGCTTGATGGTGCCGTAGGTATCATCCGGGGAGCAATCGTCCACGAGGAAGAAGTCGACGTCGTAGGCGTCGAGCTTCTCGAACTCCGCGATGGTGAGCTCAACCACCTTGTGCAGCGAGTCCTGAGAGTTGTAGCACGGGATGACGATGGAGACGAGCATGGTACAGGGCCTTTCTAAAGGTTTAAGCGGAGCCGAGGGCGTAGATGACGATGCCCGCGATGATGAGCGCGAGCGCAACGAGCTTCTTCGGCGTCACGCACTCGTGGAAGATGACGACGCCGAAGAACGTGACGTACAGATACCCCGTTGCGTCGAGCACCGGCCCCATAGAGAGCGGGATGCCCTTGTACGCGAGCACGGAGAGCAGCGTCGCGCCGACAAAGAGCATGTAGGCGAAGACGACCAGCGGGTTCAGGTACTCCTTGATCGCCGATTCGTGGTTCTGCATGGCGCTCTTCTTGAGCATGACCTGGCTGATGGAGCTGATAAACACGCCGAAGAGCGAGAACCCGGCATAAAGAAGAACATTCTGGCTCATCGGGCATCGCCCGCCTCAGAGTCGGGCGCCTGCTCCTGCGCGTCGGCATACGCGTAGAGCGCGACGCCCGCGAGCACGACCAGGCAACCGATGACCTTGAGGGGATTAAGCTGCTCGCTGAAGAGCACGACGCCCCAGACGAGGCCCCAGACGACCGTGACAGCGCGGTTGGCGTACGCCAAGGTCAGCGGCAGGCGCTTGATGACCTGCTGCCAACCAATGGCGTACACCCCGAGCACGGCGATCATGCCTGCGTAACAGCCCACGAAGCCAAGGCTCAAGAAATCGAACTTTCCCGCGAGCTTGGCGCAGATGCCGGAGAAAGAGTAAAGGACGAGCATGAGGTGCAGCGCCACAAACGCACGTGTCTTCCCGTCCTTTACCTCGGCTTTATTCGAATCGGGAGCCGTCATCTACGCGCGCAGCCCCTTGAGGTACTCCGCAAGCTCCTCTTCCCAGTCGCGCGGCGAGAAGCCCACGGCCTCGAGCTTGCCGAGGTCGAGCGCGCTGTAGTGCGGGCGCGGGGCGATCGGGCCCTCGGCGCTGGCGTAGTAGTCGGCGGTGCT
>CAZEHG010000017.1:0-20105 GCA_964512475.1 uncultured Atopobium sp. | reverse complement strand
CTCGGTGAACTTGGCCGGGTCGTCGATGGCCAGGTCGCCGTAGACCTCGTCGGTGCTCACGTGGTGGTAGCGGATGCCGTGCTTGCGGACGGCCTCGAGCAGGCGGAAGGTGCCCTCGACGTTCGTGCGGAGGAACGGCTCGGGGTCGGCGATGGAGTTGTCGTTGTGGGACTCGGCGGCGTAGTGGACGATGGCATCGTG
Source organism: uncultured Atopobium sp. (assembly GCA_964512475.1). GTDB lineage: Bacteria > Actinomycetota > Coriobacteriia > Coriobacteriales > Atopobiaceae > Paratractidigestivibacter. The sequence goes on along the minus strand of CAZEHG010000017.1, from coordinate 19,904 downwards.
GCCGGGCACGATCTTCTCGAGCAGCTCGGCGTCGCAGATGTCGCCCACCACGAGCTCAACGCGGTCGGACGGCAGCCCAGCGATGTTCTCGCGGTTGCCGGCGTAGGTCAGCTTGTCCAGCACGGTCACGTGCACCTCGGGGTGGTTGTTCACCACGTAGTGCACGAAATTCGACCCGATGAAGCCGCAGCCACCGGTGACGATGATGTTCTTAGGCTCGAAAACCTCAGGCATATGCCCTCCTAGTGAGTCTCTCCAAACGAATTCATGTTACCGGAAATAAACGGTTCGGAAAGCTTTCGCTCCCCTACTCGACGCGCTCGCACGCAACCGCCACACGCTTCCCCGAAAATGCGATGCCCCAGCGAAGCCGGCCAGCGTTAACCCCGGACAAGCGGTCGTCATAACCGTTCTCGGCGATTTGCCTTACGCTTTGGTTCGCCAACACCATAAGGGCGCCGTCATCCAGCTGCTTATCAAATTTAACCTCGATGGTCACAAAAGGTCTCTTTGGCGCGGCGCCGAATGCGGCAAGACTGCCTTCCTTGACGATTACCGGCTTGAGCTGGATATCAAAACGACCATGCCCAGACTCGCGATTCGAGACGGGATCGCCATACCCAGGGATACCAAAGCAAAGGCCTAAAAGAAAGAGATGGCAGGAGTTCTCGGACACGATATCGAAGAAGCTTGTGGAAGCCAACGCACCCGTGAGTTCTTCCGTTACCGTAGTCTCATCGCCGTTGCATAATCCGGAATGCAACCTCAACAGCCTATTGCGATCGCCCGCAACCGATGCAAAACGACGCACGATCTCATTTCGGAATATGCGCAGGATCTCGGTGTTCGGGATTCGCAAAGGACGCATTGCCTTATCGTTGTCGGGCTCGTCCGTCAAATCCGTCGTAAGGTAGCCGGCAAGATATAGCATGCTCCAAATAGCGCTCCCCCGCACACCTATGTCAGGGAAAACAAGGCCGAGGTCAAGCGGGGCTGCGACGTATCCGCCCTCGTCAAACAGCGAATACACCTGCTCAAGCGTCTCCATATCTGCCTTGCGCACAAGCTCGCCGACTATTTCGTTTGACGATGTGTTTGCCCAATAGACTCCAGGCACACAGCCCCGGTCGAAGTAGTTGAGCACGCTCCACGGGTTATAAACGTCTGTACTGCCAAATCGATAGCCGTCGTACCAGGATCGGGCCTCCCCAACACAGTCACCATGTCCCAGATACTCTGCGAGCGCCTTAACCTCATCGTCTGTGAACCCGAAATATTCGTCGAACGAGTTAGAAAGAGGGGTGGAAACGACAAGATTGTTCAGGTCGGAGAAGACCGACTCTTCGGAAATGCGCTGCGCGCCGGTGAGGCAGGCAAATGCCAGCGCCTCTCCCCCATCCTTAAGGGCGCCGGTCAGCCAACGCTTGGCGAACAACGCGACTTCGGTGTAAAAACCACCGTTTGGAGCGGAATAGCCTGCCATAACCGGGGCGTCATACTCGTCGATAAGAATAACGACAGGTTTCTTGTAATACGACCTCAAAAGCCGGGCGAGGAAAAGAAGCGAGTCAGCATAGTCGTCTGACGAGCCCTTACCGTCACAAATGCGGTTAAAGACATCCCATTCGTACTCGCCGGTGTTGGCGTCGCTCAGGGCAGCGCGATAACGGCAGAACTCTGCACTGATCAGGTTTCTCAGGGCGCCATAAACATCATCCCAAGAAAGCCCCTTAGCGGTTCGAAGGCTCAGGGAGATGACGGGAAACGCACCAAGAGAATCTCTATACCGCCCGTCGCCGACATCCCAGATCGCAGTCCCTTCGAACAGGCTCTTGTTCGAGCCGCCGTCGACCGGAACCTCGAGGAAAGACTTGAGCATCGTCATATTAAGGGTCTTGCCAAAACGACGGGGGCGACAAAAGAGCGTGACCCCGTAGTTAGAGTCAAGCACATCCGCAACGAGCAGGGTCTTATCGACAAAGACCGAGTCATGAGCAATCGCGGCAAAGCCATCCTTGCCAATTGGAAGGCGCTTATTCCCGGATCGGTCAACAATGCGCGGCGCCAGGGCGCCAAAGCGCCCGACACGCCTAGCACTTTGATCAACGTTCATATACGACACGCACCTTTCCTCGATAGGAAGATTGTACCTGCAGAGAAAACATGCGCCATATCAAAGTGGGCGGCGACCACGGCCACGGCCGCCGCCCAACGTAAAGCCCTTACTCGACGTGACTCTCGGGGATGATTCCACCCTCCGCGACCATGCGCAGGTGCTTGCCGTAGTCGCTCTTGCCGTAACGCTCGGCGCAGGTGACGAGGGTCTCGCGGTCAATCCAGCCGTTCTCGAAGGCAATCTCCTCGGGGACCGAGACCGGCAGGTCCTGGGCGCGCTCGACGGTGCGGACGAACTCGGACGCCTCGAAGAGGGACTCCATGGTGCCGGTGTCCAGCCACGCGTAGCCGCGGCCGAGAGTCTCGACTGAGAGCTCGCCGGACTCGAGGTACATGCGGTTGAGGTCGGTAATCTCGTACTCGCCGCGGGCGGAAGGCTCGACCTTCGCGGCGCGCTCGCAGACGTCGCCCGGATAGAAGTACAGGCCCGTCACGGCATAGTTGGACTTGGGCTCGGCGGGCTTCTCCTCGATGGAGACGGCGTTGTACTGGTCATCGAACTCGACGACGCCAAAGCGCTCCGGGTCGTCAACGCGGTAACCGAAGACCGTGGCACCCTCACCCGCCTCGGCGCGAGCAACGGCGCGGCGCAGGCGGCGAGAAAGGCCGTTGCCGTAGAAGATATTGTCGCCCAGAACAAGCGCGCAGGGGTCGGAGCCGGCGAACTCGGCGCCAATGACGAAGGCCTGTGCAAGGCCGTTCGGCTCAGGTTGCTCAGCGTAGGTGAGCGAGACGCCGTAGTCGGAGCCATCGCCAAGGAGGCGCTGGAAGTTCGGCAGGTCAGTCGGGGTGGAGATGACCATGATGTCGCGAATACCTGCGAGCATCAGCGTGGAGAGCGGGTAGTAGATCATCGGCTTGTCGTAGACCGGCAGCAGCTGCTTGCTGGTCACGCGCGTGAGCGGGTAAAGACGGGTGCCGGAACCCCCGGCGAGGATGATGCCTTTCATAAAGCAATCCTTTCTGCCCTCTTTAAATGCGAAGATAAGCGGAGGCCTCTAGTTCAGATAACAAATAGTTTTGTTAGTAATTCTGCAGAGTTGAGAACCACAAGAGATTTACGCAGTCAATTTGCAAAGAAAGAAATACTATTCATAGCTTCAAAACTGCTCCCGATATACAGAGATGTTGTTAGTGCCGGCCTATTGTAGCCACAAATTCAGCCGATTAATAAGAAGACGATGAGCGGCCCCGTCATCTAAATGATGACGGGGCCGCAAGAAGCGCTAAAGCGTCGAAGAGTACTCGTACAAGCCCGCGGCCAGGCACTCCGCAAGGTATTGCTTGCGGGCCTGGTACGTAGCCATATCGCTCGCGTTGTCGATAAAGCAAATCTCAAGGAGCGTAGCCGGGACCTTACCGCCGCAAACGGCGAACTGCTCCTCCTTCTTGCCGCGGTCACGAAGCCCGAGGCCCTCAATCAGCTTGCTATGCATAATCGACTGAAGCTGAGAAGAGCCCGGCGCCGCATGAAGCGAGTGGATATAGCTCTCCGAGCCCGTGCCCCCACCGGAGTTGAAGTGGATAGACACGAAGTAGTTGCAGCCCTTATCGTAAGCATCCTGGTTGCGCTGACGATAGTTGACGGCATTGTCGGTAACGACGTCGAGCCCGTACTTCTGCGAAGCGATGTCGGCGATCAGCTGCACGAGCTCTCTCGTGAGTTGCGCCTCCTGGTACCCGCAGCCCTCAGCGCCACCATCGTATGCGCCTTCATACGAGCTGTTCCAGCCATGGCCGGCATCCAGGTAAATGCGCACGAGGGAGACCTTAAGCACTCCGTCGTCGTTCGACGCGTAGGTTTTCCCGTTGATGACGAGCCGCTCGTTACGGGAAACATAGCCGACGCTCGGCTTGCCGTAGAACTGCTGGGTACCGGACCCAGTCGAGAGCTCGGCGCTGAAAAGGCCCGTCTTCGCATAGAGATGCCCGTCGGCCGCGACCAGGTAATAGCGCTGCCAGACGCCACTGGTCATGCAGCCGGAGATAAACCACCCCGCCGACGCCGCGTAATACTCCATCAGGCGACCCTCATTGTCCGCAAGGAGCAGACCATTCAAGGTCGCCATGCCGCCTCGCAGGACGTAGCCAGCCGACGTGGTGTAATGCGCCCAGCCGTCGGTCGAGAAACCTTCCACCGCGGCATGCTTCTCCGCATCGATCCAGTAGCGCTGCAGGCCTTGGCCGTAATTACCCGAGACGACCCAACCGCCCTTGGCGCCGCCGGCAAGAAGCCCATCGTTGTCTGCCAGATAAACGAGCCCGTCCTTGGAAAGGGAGCCGCGCAGCACGTACCCAGCAGCAGTCGCATAGGTCCACGAAGAAGCGCCGGTCTGGTACACGCCCTCGGAAGCAACCTTGTGGCCCACAAACCAGTAACGCTGCAGCCCCTGGCCAAAGGCGGAGGTCACGAGCCAACCGGATTCCTGAAGCCTGCCGTCGTTATCGGCGTACCGCATGCATCCGTCGGAACCCGTCATGCAGCCACGCAGAACATAGCCGGCCGAAGTGGTGTAGTGCGCATAGCCGGCCTCGGAGTACCCCTCGACGGCAGCATGCGAAACGGAGTCGATCCAATAACGCTGCAAACCCTGGCCATAGGCAGCCGAGACGACCCAGCCGCCGGACTCGCCGCCGGCAAGGACGCCGTCGTTGTCCGCCAGGTAGACCTGTCCGTTGGCGGAATACGCCCCGCGGACCACATAGCCCTCGGGACGGGCATACGTCCAGACACCTTCGCCGACGTGGACAAGCTCATTCGTGGCAACCTTGTAATCCTCGAGCCAATAGCGCTGCAATCCCTGGCCATAGCCGGACGTCACCAGCCAACCCGACTCGGCGAGAAGCCCGTCGTTGTTGGCAGAGCGCTTCGCGCCGTCAGAGGTGATCGACTGCCCGCGCAGGACGTAGCCACCCTGCGTCGTGTAGTGTGCCCAGCCGTCTGACGAGAAACCCTCCTTGGCCGCGTGCGTATCGGGGTCAATCCAATAGCGCTGAAGGCCCTGACCATATGCCGAAGATACGACCCATCCGCCGTTCTGGCCACCGGCGAGCTTGCCGTCGTTGTCGGCGAGGAAAATGTTCCCTTCGTCGTCCGTGTAGGCGCCTCTGAGGACACAGCCGTCCTTGAGTGCATAGCCGAAGTTGCCGTCGAGCGAATCGAAGATGCCATTGCGGAACAGATAGCCATTCTGAATCCAATACCGCTGGAGCCCACGGCCGTCGTGGGAATCGACGACGTAGCCGGTATAGGCTTTAGCCGCCCCGTACTCGTCGACCGTCCCATCCCAGTAGGCGTCCCCCGTCCAGCCGACGGTAGGAAGGGATGCGACCTTCGCATCGACGACATAAGCCTGGTCATTGAGCACAGGGGACGTCTCATACTCGGCCTCGGAGTCGCGCCCTTCCGTCGAGGCGCCATCGATATCCTGGCCATCGCCCTCGTTGCCCGAGCCCGCATCGGCCTCGGCACCCGCGTCTAGACCGGCGTCGGTGTCCTTCTCTACAGACGGCCTCTCGTCGGTCAAGCCGTCTTGCGCGTCCTCAGGAGCCGAGCCGCCGGCATCGCCCGCGTCGTTCGCCGCATCGACGGCAGCCGTTGTGTCGGAAAGCGCGCCCTCATCGGAAGCCACAGCGGCGGCGGCAAAAGCGGCCGGATCCGACACGACGTCTGCCTCCTGCGCCATCGCCGTGGAGACTCCGCAGGTGCCGAGCGCGCCCACGAGTGCGGCAGCGGCAAAGGGAACCGCGATGGCACGGGTCTTATCGTCCATAACCTTCTCCTTAATAGCTCGAGAGCCCGTTGAGGACCTTCTTCACACCCTCGCCGTAAGTGGAGCCCTCGGCCCAGTTGGTCGAAAGCTTCTCTATGGAAGGCGCACAGCCACGCGTAACGTAAGAGAACCGCGGGTCCACGCACGGGTTGTTGAGCGCCGCCGTGCTCGCATAAGCCTTAAGGTGCTGGACCTGAGCTCGCAGGCCCGTGCGCACATCCGCAAAGGAATTCCCCGGCACTCCGCCGCCCGTAGCCCCGATGCCGGCGAAGTTAAACTGCTCCACGCACACATCGCCGCCGAACTGCAGCCATGCGGTCTCGAGCATGGCCTGGGCAAAGACGACTTCCGCACGCACGCCCTCGGCGGCGGCCTCCTCACAGAGAATGGCGCAGAACTCCTCGATGGAGGAAGCCCCTCCCCTGCCCAGGGCTGAGGAGGGATACGCCTTCCCGGCGGCTTTGTAGTACGCCACCATCTGGGCCACGGTATAGCGTGAAGCGCCCATAATGGGCTCGCCCTCGGTCACAACGCCGTCGTTATCTCCGTGGTAGACGGTCCCGTTGGGAGCCGTCCACTCGCCGCGCACCACATAGCCTTGGTCATCGCGCCCATAGTAGTTCTGCCCGGCAACCGTGAACGACCCGATGTGGGCGCCCTTGAGCCCGTCGCCTGGGGAATCGTCGACCCAATACCGCTGCATGGATCCGTCGTAATCGGCGTTAATGACCCACCCGCCGTCACCCGAGGTCCACGCGAGCTTTCCGTCGTTGTCCGCAATGAGCATGCCGCCGCCATAGCGAAGCTTGCCGCGGAGAATCCGCCCATCGGCCAGGGCGTATGCGTTGTAGCCGGCCTCCGAGGCGCTGACCAGCCGTGACGTGGTGACCTTGCCCTCGTCCAGCCAATAACGCTGGAGCCCTTGGCCGAAATCGGAAGTGACGAGCCAACCTGACCTCAGAGCACCATCGTTGTCGGCATACACCTTCTGCCCATCAATGGTCGCGGCGCCGCGAAGGACGTAACCCTGGCCGGTGGTGTAGTGCGACCAACCGTCCTCCGAATATCCGACCTTAGCCGCATGGGATGATCCGTCGATCCAATAGCGCTGCAGGCCTTGCCCAAAGGCAGCCGAGACGACCCAGCCGCCGGACTCGCCGCCGGCGAGCACACCGTCGTTGTCGGCCAGATAGATGGTGCCAGAACCGTCGGAATACGACCCACGAACCACGTAACCCTCGGGACGGGTGTAAGTCCAGACACCCTGCGATACGTGGACGAGCTGATCCTTAGCGACTTGATAGTCCTCAAACCAATAGCGCTGAAGCCCTTGACCGAAGTCCGTGGTCACACACCACCCGGACTCCTGAAGAAGCCCATCGTTGTTCGCGACGCGCATAGCGCCGTCGGAAGTCGTCGCGGCACCTCGCAGAACATACCCGGCGCTCGTCGTGTAGTGAGCCCAGCCGTCGGAGGAGAAGCCCTCTACGGCTGCATGTGAAGACCCGTCAATCCAATAACGCTGCAGCCCCTGGCCGTAGGCAGCAGAGACGACCCAACCGCCGGACTCGCCGCCAGCGAGCACGCCGTCGTTGTCCGCAAGGTAGACCAGTCCATTGCCCGCGTCAAAAGACCCGCGGACAACGAATCCGGCGTCCGTCGCGTACGCCCACCAGCCGGCCTCATCGGAAGAGATGAGCCTACCCTCAGCGAGCCTACCCTCGGAATCGAGCCAATAGCGCTGAAGCCCGCCCCCTGAATTACCGGGAGCCTCATCGGTCACGAGCCAACCCGTATGCCTGGAGCCGTCGGCGTCGTAATAGAACCAGGAATCCCCCTCGAGCACCCAGCCGCAGGTCTGGCGCTGCGATGCCAAGGTAGACTCGGCCGTAGGCATTAGGGTCGCAACCTCAGGCGACGACTCTTCAGCGGCCACTGCGCTCTCATCCTCGAGGACCGCATCCCTATCCTCCGGCCAGGAGATCGCGGAGGCATCGACCTCCCCCGTCGAGACCGACGAGGGGTCATGGCCCTCATCCGCCTGCTCCGCAACGTCAGCCTGGGCCCCATCGCTCACGTTGAGAGCTTCCTCGGAATGGGCAACGGTGGGACCGACCCCTAACACAAGGCCCAGCCCAGCGGTGACCGCAAGGCTGGACGCTATAACGCGCTCTCTATACATATCGGCTCCGAATCGACGCATGAACTGTTGACGTCTTAGACCTTGGGAAGTCCGCTCATCTTGTTGGGCCGCGCTTCCTGAGCCTGGAGATCAATCTCCTGCTTTTCCAAATCGCGTAGGAGCTCATCAGCATCAATAGCCGGAAGAAGCACCTTCGGGGATGGCGAAAGCGCGCTCAGCTCGGCAAGCTTCGCTGATGCGAAGGAGTGTCCGGCCTTGATTGCCTCAAGGCGCAGGGCGTGAGCCATCTTGTTGTCCCGGCGAGCGACGGCGTCGTCGTTGCCCGCCATATGACGGGCGGCCACCGCGGCATCCCCCATGGCGGAAGCGCTCGCAACGACACCCAACGTCATGCCGAAGAGTGAATCGGGGTCGGACCCCTCCGCCCCTGCGTTGGCGCCGAGCTCGTATCGCACCGTAACAACGGAACGAAGCACAATCCGATGGGCCTCGTCGTCCACAGAGATAGTATTCTCGGGATTGTTGATGAGCATCGCCACCTTGGCATCCTTGCTCACCGGCTTTTGGGCCTGGAAAACCGCTTCCAAAAGCGATATGTCATCAATCCTGATCGCAAGCGCAATGTCAGTATCACTCAATGAAACCCCTTCCAAGGGCGTTAGTCGGCTTAACAAAGAATACAACTTAAGCATGCAAAGCGCCCATGAGCGGGTGGACTCCCACCTATATTTCGGAAGCTCGGCATTCGGCTGCAGTAATCCAGCCATATCAGTCACGTGGATGGAGGGGCTGTGGACGCGTAGGCAGGGGTGCTGGCCGCGCTTTTCTAGCGGTCGATGGGGCTCGGCACCGAGTGGGAGGTCTCCAAGTCGACGGTCCGGATGCCCTGGGAGCTCAGGCCGGGCTCGCGCTTCACCAGCCTCTTCGAGGCCCAGGTCCTCGTGATGGCGATGTCGGGCATGACCGTGAGCGCCATCGCCTCGCTCGTCGGCGAGGGGCAGGGCAGGGTCTGGAGGATACTCGGGCGCGCTGTCGGGGAGGCCAGGGGGCGCCATTATGTGTGTAGCTAAGGGCCACTTTGATAGAATACATGAGATTAGTTCAGCACCGCGGATGGAGGCTTCCCCATGAACGACGCAGAGAGCCAGACCATTCTGTTCACCAACTTGTTCATGATCGCACGCACTGGATCCGAGCTGCACATACTTGAGCTTGCCAAGCATTTCGTCGAGAACGGCTGGGAAGCCACAATATATACCCTCACCTACGGGTATCCATTGCAAAAGGAATTAGAGTCAATCGGAGCGAAGGTCGTTACATTCGGAAATGAGAACGAACTCAGCGACCACTATGACGTCCTGTACGCTCAGCACAGACGGGTTAGCGAATTCCTGGCAACTCAATCAAGCATTACCTTCGACCGGGTCATCGTTTCTGTGCTCGGCGTCGTAACGAGCGAGGAAGCGCTCCCTTTCTTTACCCCAAACGCCGACGCAGTGGTTTTCGTAAGCAATGAAGCGAAAGCGTTTTATGCAGCCGATAATAGGTTGACCGGAAAGCAGATGCTCGTGCTTCCAAATACCGCATCAACCGACTTCTTCGCCCCTGCGTCGCGCAAATTTGAAGGAATCAAGTTCCCGCGGCGTACGGTGATCATCTCAAACCATGTTGCCAAAGAGCTCAAAGATTTCGCCGATATCGTAAGAGCACGCGAAGCCAACTCATCCGTGGACGTCTATGGATATGAAACCACTTCGGTGGAGATTAGTCCGGAGCTGCTTTCTCAATACGATCTGGTCATTTCCATCGGAAGAACCGCTCAACTGGCTTTTGCGTCCGGGACGCCTTACTACTGTTACGACGCATTCGGCGGGCCGGGGTTCATTAGTGAAAACGACATCTCAAAACATGCATATTTCAATTTCTCGGGGCGATCCGAACCAACGCAAAGAACCGGAGAAGAACTCTACCGGGATATTGTCAACCGATACGAAACCGCCGTAGAGGAGGTTGCTTCTCTCCGGCATTTCGCTGTAAGTCAGTTCATGTTTGATAAAGAGATCTTGAAGCTAGACAACTTGATATGCTCCATTCCGCATAACACCAGATCGCTTGCGGAAAACACCACTAGCGATCAACGTGAACTCTGCGAAATGAGGTGCAGGGAATTCCAACAAATAGATAGGTGCCACTATGGAGTAGCCCAGGTCTTCTACACAAATGACCCGAATAACAATATGCCCACCGAAGAAAGATCGTTCAAATTTCAATATCGATACCAGAGTAAGATTTCGGTTAGAGCTGCGGATTTTAACAACACCGAGGCAAAATTCATTCGATTTGACCCAGATGAAGCGCCTTGCGTATGCGCATTTGACTCAAATTCGGTAACGACTCATAACGCTGCCGCCAATCTAGACGGCAACTATCATTTCATCTCCTTTGATCCCATGCTGTACCTAAAGCATGGGCTGAACAAGATTACATTCACTTCAAAGCGAATGGATGTCAATTCTGCCAATCAGTTGCAACACCATCTTGAAAAGCAGCTCAAGAGGCAAAGCGAGCGCCAAGAAATGACGCAGGCACCGTTTGACAGGATTAACGTCAACGCATTTAAGCTAATCGCAAAAAAACTGTTTTCAAGGAATGACAGCTAACGTTGATGGATTTCATTAGGTGGAGATAGCTCCCACGAAAAGACATACGGGTCCTACACAGTCAAACACACGCAAGCCGCCCTGCTGACAACCACGTAATCAGCAGGGTAAGCGGAAGCGCCTGACGGTACCGCCTATCCAGTAGGGACGGCACTGCAATTCCGCCGAGAACGGTGTGCCAAATCCGTGTCCATCTTAAGTCGGCCACATCACTCGCCCACATATGTCCAGGTCTGCTCTGGATAGCGTTTCACCCAGCCGGTCCTTCTCCAGTTGGAGAAGTCGTTGGCGTCTCCAATGATCTCGTACTCAACGACGCCGTGCTCACCAGCCTCGTCCTTGCTCAGCTGGTAGAAGTACCTGACTCGATTCTCGTCCGTCGCGGCGAGGAGATTCACGTCGCCCGTCGTGACCGGAAGGCCGTCGACGAAGGAGACGACCGTAGGCATCACGTCGTCGTTGCTCACGGGCTCGGTGGAGACCTTCAGCGCTGCCACGGCGTCGGTGCTGGACTCCGAGGGCTTTACGAGCATGATGGGCACAGAGGTCTCCGGCAGCGAGAGGTACGGCTGCGAGGCATCGCCCGTGTTGTAGAAGCTGTAGCGGCCGTGGTCCGCCGTGATCACGATGGTCGCGCTGTCGTAGAGACCAAGCTCCTTGAGCTGCCTGATGTAGTCGCGCACGATGTTCATTGCGCCGATGGCCTGCTGCTCGCGCGTGGCATTCTCGTCGGTCTCCTCGTTCTCGTTGATGACGTAGGGATTATGCGCGCCATTCAGGTGGATGAAGCGGAAGGCACCGTTCTCGTCGTCGGTAACCGCGAGGCCATAGATGTGTAGTTTGGTCGCAAAGGCAGCGTCGTCGGTTACGTAGGTGGTGTTCGCCGCGTTGTACATCGTCGAGTCGGTGCTGCTGACCATAGCCTGGTTGACGTCGTCGGTGTAGAACCAGAAGAAGGGCTTGAAGACCCAGGGCAGATCGCGCAGGAGGCCGCAAGAGAGCAGGCTCTTGTAGAGGGAGGCCGTGTCAACAGAGCTCAGCACGTCCATGTCCTCGCGCGAGGTGTCGTTCATCGCAATCCCGTCGAGGTAGTCTGAGCTCGCGTCCACGAGGTCGTCGTAGACGCCCACGGAGTAACCGGCATCTTTGATCTCGGAGAGGTAGTTGGTGCAGTTCACCACCTGGTCGGTCGCGCCCTCCGTGTGCTGTGTGGAGATCGTGCGGCTGTTGAGCATAGAGGGGATGGCGTCACGAGTGGGCGTGATGACAGCCGTTGCGTTCTGGTACCAGGTGAAGCCCGTCATCTCAGAGAGAAGGTCGGGATCGCCCTGGAGCGCCGGCATGAGGTCGATCACCGTGTCGTACTGGTCGAGCACGAAGACGATGATGTTGTTCTTGGAGGAGACGGTCAGCATACCCTCCTCAGTCAACGTGTTGCCCTTCTCGGCGCGCGTCCGAAAGGAGGAGACAGTTACGCTCGCCACGCCAACAGCCTGCACGATGACGAGCACGCCGCACAGAAGGCAGCTAGCCATGCGCGTCCGCTTGGCGTTGAAGGCGCTCACAACGAGCGGCACGGCGGCGATGGCCACCCAGACCAGTGTGGAGACGACCGCGCGCTTGGTGTAGGCAGTCCAGTCGACGGCGGAGCCGTCAGCCGAGGGAAGGCCGGTGTTCAGAAAGAAGACCTGGCAGTAGCTCGCGATGGTGAAGCCCGCCACGAGCATCAAAACGACGTTGAAGGCACCCCCCTTGAAGGCGGAGAGCAGAAGCGAGCCCACGAGCCACACCACAAGGGTCGGAAGCACGAAGATGGACCAGACGTCAGCCAGGCCGTAGACGAGGCTGTCCTCGTTGCCCGCGATGAGCTCGAAAGGCGAGACTACCATGACGGTGAAGACGAGGGCACCCACGACCAGCAGGGAGAGACCGAACCTGGTCCTCCACCTGAGGTCCTCCTCACGGGAGGCAAAATGGCTGCCGGAGGCCGCCTTCTTGCCATCTGAGGCGAGAAGGGCGCGATACCTCGCGTCGACCGCGGCGGCCTCGGAGGGCTCGATCTCGGAGACGTCGGGCTCCACGAACTTGCCGGCGTTCTCGTCGATGTGGAGTGCCTTGAGCAGCATCCTGCGCGTGCGCCTGAAGACCAGGCCGATGACGGCCGAGAGCGCCACCGCGACGCCGGCGAGCGCCTGGATGGTGTAGGTCATGACGGAGGGGTCGACGTAAGCGAGGGCAGTCGTCGGAGCCGTCGCGTTGAGCGCTGTCGCCGCCAGCAGCAGCCAGGCGGCGTCGTGCATGCCAAGGATCAAACGCTTACGCAACATCAGTGGTGCCCTTCCTTGCCGCCTGGTGGTCCAGGATGGCGCCGAGCAGGTACTCGCCCGCGTACTCAGCGCTGTTGCCAACGTGGTAGATGGATGCGTCGCGGACCGCTGCAATGCGGTCGCGCCACTTCTGGGGGTTTTCAATCATGTCCGCCGCGGCGGCGCCGACCTTCTCGCCCACCTCAGCCTTCTCGATGGAGACGCCGAGCTCGTCTCGCCAAGAGATGTCGGTCGGCGTAATGCCAAGCTCCTGCCAGTCCGGGTTTCCGACCTTCATGTTGGTGTTCACGAAGATGGAGGGCTTAAGGGTGGAGAAGCTGAACTCGAAGGCCACGGATGACCAGTCGGTGATGAGGACGTCTGCCATGAAGACGGACTTGTTGGAGCTGAAGTCCTTCTCGAAGTAGAGCTCGTCCACGGGGACGTGGGCCCACCTGGACAAGATGGCCTCCCAACGCGGACGGAACCTCTTGACGTACTCGGGGTGCGGGCGCACCACGACGCGGTAGCCACGGCACAGAAGCGCGCCGATCATGTCGTCGATGCAGGAGTCAAGGATGCAGTCGTCCTGCCAGGAGGGACCGATCATGACCGTCGGCCTGGCGTTGGGCTCGTTTGCCGCAGCCTCGAAGGCGGCAATGTTTCTGTCGAGAAGGTCGTAGCCGTACTCCACGAGCTTCTTGGGCGCAAGGCCGTAGAGCTCCTCGGCGCGACGGGTCTCGGTCACCTGATGGGGGCCGGCGCAAAGCAGCGTGTCGTAGTGCTCGTAGGCCGTCTTGGTTGCCGTGAGGTGCGTCGAGGACATGTGATGGAACATGAAGACGTACTCGGCGTCCTTGCGGACGTAGGAGCGCTTGAGATGGTAGGTGTCCAGGTCCTCCAGCGTGGTGACCACCACGTCCGCGTCAAGCTTCATGAGCAGCGTGATGAGCTTCTTCTCGCCGATGTAGTAGGGGGAGATCCTGGGTTGCTGCTTGGCGATGGCAAAGACCTGGTCATCGGGGTCGCTCGTGACGTAGTGAATACAGACGTCGGAGTGCGCGAGCAGCCACTCGATGGCACCCTGGAAGTACTTGTAGAAGCCGCTGCCCTCCGAGTAGAAGACAATGTGCTTACCCACCACGGAAAAGAAGCGCTTGTAGTCGGCCTTCTCGCGCTTTGCGAGCGGGTCGGACTTCCACCAGGGGCCCTTCTTCTTGGAGAGGTTGTTGAGCGCGTCAAGCTCGGCCTTGGACGCTGCGAGGTCCTCGTAGTCCACGTACTTGGCCGGCCTGATGATGACGTTGCATGCCATCTGCACAAGGACCGAGAGCAGGTTCGAGCACACCCAGTAGAAGGCCATGCCGGCAGAGACCCCCACGCCGAGCACGGCGGAAAGGGCGATTGAGAGGCCGTTGGTGGAGTTCTTCTCGGCTGTGGACTGCTCGCGCTGGAGCGGGTTGATGTGGTTGGAGGCAATGCCCATCACCACGGCGGAGAGCGTGGCCAAGACGGGCATCACCCAGGAGAGGCCGCCGTTCTCGACGGGGACCAGAGCAAGAAACTCGGAGCCAGGTGCGCCGGAGTCGGTAATGGCGTGGATGACGTCCACGAGGCCGAAGAGGATGACAATCTGGACCCCCAGCGGGATGAGCGAGAGCAGTGGGTGGTAGTGGTACTCCTTGTTGAGCTCGCTTTGGCGCTCGCCGATCTGCTCCTGGTCGCCGAAGTACTTGACCTTCACGCGGTTCAGCGCGGGCATCATGCGGACCATGACGATGCTGTTCCACTGACACCAGAGCGAAAGCGGCATCAGGACCACTTTCACGATGAGCGTGAAGAGCAAGATGGTGAGCCACCAGTTCTGCGTCAGGTCGTAGCAGGGCCACATGACGGCCATGAAAATATCGGTGATCCAGGAAAACACGCGAATCCCCCAGTCCTTTGCTGGAAATGCCAGCAATCTGTAAGCAACTTGTAAACTCTAGCACCTCAGTGGTGCCCAAGTAGCCCGCGGGACCAGATGGGCCGCAGATATCACGAACGGCAGCCGGGCAGGCTAAGCCTCCGAAGCCGCCTCGAGCTCCTTTGCACCTGCGATCTCCGCGGCCTCTGCCGTCTCCAGCTCCTCGGCCTTGCGAACGGCAAGCAGGTTGCACAGACAGATGGCGAAGATGCCTGCGGCAAGCTTGCCCAGAAGCACCGGCACGATGAGGCTAGGCTGGAAGTTCGCCGTGAAGGACAGGTGGTCGCCAAAGAGGAAGGCCGCACAGACGCCGTAGGAGATGCACAGGACCTTGTCGCGGGCGCGCATGTCCTTGATCATGCCGAGAAGTGCGAGCACGTTGGCGGAGCCGGCGAGAAGGCCTGCCGTGGCATCGGCAGAGAGGCCCACTGCCTGGCCGAGCTTGCCCAGGGGGCCGCAGAGGTAGCGACGGATGAGCCACACCATGGGGAAGGCGCCGCACAGCATGATGCCGATGGCGCCTGCGACCTCCAGGGCACGGAAGTTGTCGGCGTCGTCGGCGATGATCGGGTCGAGCGGCGAGGAGCCAAAGACCGCGGTGAGCGCGCCCGTGAAGTACTCGATGACGGCAAAGACCACGATGATCTTAAGCGCTGCGTCCATGACGCGGCCGAAGACGATGAAGCCGCGGATCATGGCGTCAGGAACCAGCTTCAGGCCCACGGCGAGTGCGATGCAGATGACGGTCAGCGGCACGAGGTTGTGGATGATCTGCCCGAAGGTGAGCGCTAGCTGGTAGGTGGCCTCGGCGTTTGTGGAGACGGTCTCGCGAATCGTGGGGTTGGTGAGGGCAATGACGGCGCTTGCCACAGAGACGCCCACGGGAATGGCGAGAAAACCGCTCATGGCGCCGAGGGCCAGGTACTTCTGGTCGCGCTTCTCGAGCATCTTCAGGGCCACGGGAATGGTGAAGACGATGGTGGCGCCGGCCATGTAGCCTGTGATCATGGCCATGATCCAGCCCTCGCGGGTCTGGGCGAGGGCGTCTGCAAGCTGGTAGCCGCCCATATCGACGGCAACGATGGTGGTCGCCGCCATGGCGGGGTCCGCGCCCAAGGCGCCAAAGAGCGGTCCGAAGACGTTGCTCACGAAGGCCGTGAGAAAGGGCGCCGCCGCGAGGATGCCCGCGCAGGGCAGAAAGATCGGGCCGATGGAGTCGATGCCGGCCACGAACTCCTTGCCGAGCTCGGACTCCGGCTTGACGGCCGAGGCAATGGCGCCCGCAAGCGCGCAGGCCATGATGATGTAGACGACGACCTTGCCGACGAGTTCCATTGAAAGTCCTAGCTCCTTGTCTGGGATGGCTAAAGAGGCGGGTGGAGGCGGGCCTAGAGCGTTGCGTAGACCTCGGCGGCAAGCGCCGAATAGGTCTTGGCGTACTTGTGCCAGAGGTAAAGCCACTCCCCCACCGGGTCTCCCGTGGCTTCCTTGTAGAGGGCCCACACGAACCAGTACCAGCCCGAGATGGCAACGAAGGCCAGACAGTGGGCACGCTCGGCAGCCGTGGGGTGGCGCTCGAAGTAGGCGGTCAGAACTGCCTCGGCCTCTTCGGGCGTGTAATCCGAGCAGCAGATGAAGGTTCCGAGGTCGCTTGCATAGTCGGCCATGGCGGAGTATTCCCAGTCGATGAGGTCGATCTGGTCACCGTGTACGAGGAAGTTGGGGGCGTAGAAGTCGTTGTGGCTGAGCACCGGCGCGGGGGCGTCAGCGCGGGCGCGTTCGGCGACGGCTGCCACGGCGTCCCTCAGCTCGGCGAAGTCGTCGCCCAAAGGGTAAGAGCGGGCAACTAGAAGGTCCTCGATCTCGCGGGCCTTGCTGAAGACGTCGAAGTCCCACTGGCTCTTCTCGCCGCAGCCGTGGAGCAGGCGGGCGATGGCCATGGCCTTGTTGACGTGGTCCTTGTTGTGGTAGTCGAAGGGCACGCAGCCGTCGACGAAGCGGCTGATCTTCCAGCCCTCGTGCTCGTTCTCAAAGACGAAGGTGTCGTCGATGCCAAGCTCGCGCGCGATGCCCTGCGAGAAGGTCTCGCTCGCGCGGCTGATGACCTCCTCGGTGCCCGCGCCGGGGTGGCGGTAGACGTAGCGCTGGCCGGCCACGCGGAAGCGGAAGGAGAGGTTGGTGAGGCCCTCCTTGATCGGGGCGATCTCGTCGATGTCCTCACGGGCGCAGCCGAGCGTGGCGCAGATGTTGTCCAAGATCTTAGAGTCGACGTTCTCCAGGAAGTCCGCGTCAAACCCGGTGAGCTCGGCCAGCGAGTCGAACTCAAAGACCATGCCCTCCTCGTAGGGGCGCATCACCATACGAAGCACGCCCAGGTGCTCCATATAGATGTCCTCCCAGAGCTTGCCAGCCGTGGCGGGACGGTCGTACTCGGCCACGAGGATGGAGGAGAACTTCTCCGAGAAGGCACGGTCAAAGTAGACGTGGCCGAGCATGCACCAGGCGTCAGCGCCGCCGATGGTGACGCCCGTGATGCGTCCGTCGGCGGCACAGGTGAGGCAGTACTCGTCGGTGGGGCCGGCAAAGTAGGAGGCTGCGTAGTAGGCCTCGTACACGTAGGGCTCGAAGACGTTGGTGGTGAAGTAGTCGTCCGAGGAACACACGTAGGTGTTGCCCAGGCGCTCACGCACGATCATGAGCGTGGAGTTGTTGTTGCGCACGACGTAGTAGGGGTTCACCACGATGCTCACGCCGAACTTGTCCTCAAGGTAGAAGAAGGCCTCCTTCATGTAGCCCACGACCACCGTGATGTCCTCGATGCCCGCCTCGCGCAGCTGGCGGATCTGGCGCTCGATCAGGACCTCGCCGCGCACGCGCAGAAGGCCCTTGGGCTTCTCATAGGAAAGCGGCACGAAGCGGCTGGAAAGTCCCGCAGCCATGATGACGGCGTTTTCAACGTGGTGGGGCTCAAGGGACTTCTCGCCCGCCTCGGTGAGGGAGAAGCCCTCGACGAGGCCCCCGTCCGAGAAGCGGCGCAAGATGGTGTTGGCGGTCCCGAGCGAAATCTCGGCCGCGGTGGCAAGTTCCCTTTGGGAGGAGACGCCCTGGGTCTTGAGCGCCTTGAGAACCTTGAACTCGTTGTAAGTCAGCCTCATGTGACCGCCCCTAAATATGCGAGTAGCGCCGCACGCGTAGTCGCGAGAGGAATCGTGTTCAGAATTTCCCTGCCAAACGAGATACTGAACACTTGACTACATCATAGCTAAAAGTAAGCTTTCTACAAGCAGAATGTATGCTGTACGTAAAGAGTGGGCATTTGCCTACGAGAGCTACGCGGCAGGTCCCCGAATCGCATCCGGTCACCGAGCGTATGCCGCGTTAAATTGCCCCGCAGGTGCCCGATGGCGTAAGGTCTCCTCCAGCATTCTTAACGCAACTCAAGTAATCACCCAAATGACTGGAGTCTCTCGATGGTCAAGCCAACAGCTCAATGCGGCACGTCTGCACGCAAGCGCACCGTATACTTTGACGTCCTCAACATAACTGCCTGCTTCGGCGTCGTATGCATGCACTTCAACGGCCTGACCCACACCTACGCGCCTACCCTCGCATGGCGAGAGGCGCTCTTCGTGGACTGCTTCTTCTACTGGGGTGCGCCGATTTTCTTCATGCTCACGGGGGCAACCTTGATGAGCTATCGCGAGAAGTACTCAACCAGGGAGTTTTTCAAGAGGCGCTTCGGAAAGACCTTGGCGCCCTTCCTTGCCTGGAGCCTTATCGCGCTTGTCTGGAAGGTGTCCACGGGACAGATGCAGGCGCCCGTCGGGCCGAGGTCACTCATCAACCTCATCCTCAACACCCAGATCATCGATATCTACTGGTTCTTCATCCCGCTCTTTGCAATCTATCTCAGCATGCCGCTGCTCTCCCTTCTCGCCAAGGATCGGCGCGCCCTCATCTACGGGGCGATGCTCGCCATTGCTCTCAACTTCGTCCTTCCAAGCCTAGCGTCGCTTGTTGGCATAAACTGGAACTCGAGCCTCTCCATGCCCATGCTCGGTGGCTTTCTAGTCTTTCCCGTCCTGGGCTATCTAATCAAGGACCGAGAACCCACCCGCAGGCAAAGGGCCCTCGTCTATGCACTGGGAATCGCAGGCTTTCTCGCACGCTTCATCGGGACCATCATTTGCTCAGACAAGGCCGGAAAGCTCGTTGGCTTCATGCAGGGAGACCACAACATCCCCTTCCTGGTTGAGTCCGTCGCCGTCTTCTTGCTCGCCAAGAGCATCAACTGGGAGGCCGTCTTCAAGACTGACGTAGCAAAGAAGCGCCTGGCCAAGATTTCAGGCTGCAGCTTTGGCATCTACCTGATTCACATGATCGTCTTCTGGTACGGCATGCGCCTCACGGGCCTTTCGGGCGACTCCCTCGCATGGAGGACCGCGGGTCCCGTGGTGGCTTATTTCCTCTGCCTTGGCATTACCTACGTCGGTAAGCGCATCCCCGGCGTCAAGCTCCTCTTCCCGTAGAAAGAGGCGCAAGGTCGCAAAATGGGGCGCCACCGCACAATACGATGGCGCCCCGCTGCTTTACTGCTGGATCGCAGCTACTTCCTACCCCTCAGCTTACGGACGACGGCCTTGGCGGCCTCGCGGCGCTGAGAGCCCTGGGGCAGCACGCCGTCGAAGACGTTGCGCAGCGGGCTGTCCTCGGAAATGGCGCGTTCGGGTGTCTTGATGCGACGTTCAAGGTCTGCGTCCATATCAGCAACCTCTCCCCTATCGGCGTACTTAAACGCAACAAAGCGCTCGTAGAACGGGGTCTCGCGGGCGTACATCCAGTAGATCTCGCCGAGGTCGCAGGGGCCGGGCTTCCACGGCT
>CAZEHG010000016.1:0-20133 GCA_964512475.1 uncultured Atopobium sp. | reverse complement strand
GACGACGCTCGTGTCGGCGTCGCGGTCGCGGTAGTTGCGGACGCCCCGGACGACCTGCACGGTGATGTCGCCGGCGCGCTCCACGTCGACTGGCGCGACGAGGCAGAGCGTCGTGCAGTACGTCTCCTTCTGGTAGACCGTGCCGTAGTCCCACGGCATGTCCTGGCGCCAGTGGACCAGGGACAAGGCGCGACCGTCGAGCATGACGAGGAAGTTGCGCTCGTCGTCGGCATGGAAAACCTGGGTGTTCCAATAGAGCTCGATGCGTCGGTCGTCGATGAGCCACGCGTCGACAATCTCAGGGCTAGGGCACGGGTCGGTGAATCCGTCCATAAGAACCTCCTCAATCGTATGGCTGTGATGCTAATTTCATAGGGATGAAACTAGTCGACGAGCACTATTATGCCCCGGTGAATTCCGCCTCCGGGTGATTCCGGCCCGTAGGCGGCACTCCCCCTCGAGTTCGGAAGGCTTCCAAACTTCAAAGCGCTGAGCGCCGCGCCCTGGCCAAGCCATCTACCTTGATATATATATTCCTTAATCGAAGTTCGGAAGGCTTCCGAAGTTTGGAAGCCTTCCGAACTCGGGAGGGGCGCGGGGGCGGAACTATGCGTCGCAAGTTTTTGTGTGGAGTCGATGGAGCGAATTTCAGGCCCAGGCGCCAGAGACGGTGAAGATGGGCGCAGGGCCTGCGGCTCGTTTGCGTATCGTCAGCGGCCCGTCGGCGCGCCGCGAGACAACCGAAAGCCCCGCGTCGGTCAGAGCATGGTAAACCCCTCTCACCCTTCGGAGAGGAGAGACTATGCGCAAACCCATCATCATCTGCGGGGAATCTGCCCTGGACTTCCGGCGCGCGCAGGCCGGGGCGCTGTTCCCCTCCTATGAAGAAGTGCTCTGGGAGTCAAAGCGTCGGATCAGGGGCGACGACTATGTCTGCAAGCTGGCGATAAGCGCGATGAAGCAGCTCGGCCTCCCCGCACCGCTTCATCTTTTGGCCGGCGGGCCGGGGGCGCGCAGGAATTCTCGCCTCGTCAGGTTCCACTATTACTCGAACGCACCGAAAGCCGAGGACCTCGAGGAGATCCTGCCCGGGGTCTGCGTCTGTTCACCGCCGCTCGCGATTGCCCAAGCCTCTATCCGAGCAGAGGCCGCCGGAGCCAGCCTCCTCATGTTGGAGTTCTGCGGCACCTACGCGCTGTCGCCGCAGTCGCGTTCGGGTTTCGTGAACACAAGGCGCCCGATCATGAAGAAGGCCGACCTCGAGGATGCGTTCGCGGACCGCGAGCGAACGCCGCGCTACGGGCGGTGCCCCCGCGAAGACGCCCTGGCATGCCTTGCCGAGAACTCGAACTCACCCGCCGAGTCAAGCGTCCACGCGCTGCTGAGCCTGCCGGTCGAGCACGGAGGCTTCGGCATCGAGGGCATCCTTCTCAACGAGCCCGTGAAGCTCAATCTGCGAGGAACAGAGATGCTTGGAACAAATCAGATCAGGCCCGATTTTCTCATCCCCACGGCAAGAACAGCCGGCGAGTACAAGAGCCGGATGTTCCACCCCGAAGGCTCATGGACCAACGACGACCGGAGAATAGACGCGCTGGAGGCAACCGGCTACCACACGTTCACGCTGAACAACGAGCGCTCAAGGAGCCTCGCCGACTTCGCCGCCATAGCCCATGCCATCAAGGTGCGTTGCGGGGCCGGGCCGGACACGCCGGACGAAGAGGCTCTCCGCAGGCAAACCGACCTGCACCGCCGCCTCTTCCTCAGCCCCCCTCAGGTTCGGAAGGCTTCCGAACTTGAAGGAGACGAATTCGCAAGACATGCCGACCCTTTTACCTGCGGATATACAACCTTAAACTAAAGTTCGGAAGGCTTCCGAAGTTTGGAAGCCTTCCGAACTCAGAGGAGCGAGGGGACTTGAGCGCGAGAAACGCGGGCGTTAGACCAGGTACTCCGCGATCTGGACAGCGTTGGTGGCCGCGCCCTTGCGGATCTGGTCGCCGCAGCACCAGAAAGTGAGGGCATTCACGCCATCGGGCGCCGAAAGGTCGCGACGGATGCGGCCGACGTAAACAAGGTCCTGGTCGGACGTGTCGAGAGGCATCGGGTACCGGAGGTTCGCCGGGTCGTCGACGACCTTGACGCCGGGCGCGGAGGCAAGAATCTCGCGGGCCTCGTCCGGCGTGATCGGGCGCTCGAACTCGGCGGTGATGGACTCGGAGTGGGAGCGCATCACGGGCACGCGCACGCAGGTGCAGTTAACGCGAACCTCGGGCAGGTGCATGATCTTGCGGCCCTCGTTCTGCATCTTGAGCTCCTCGGACGTGTACATCTCGTCCTTGAAGCCGCCGATCTGCGGGATCAGGTTGTAGGCGAGCTGATAGGCGAACGGCTTGGTGTCGCCGAGCTCGCCGCCCTCGGCCAGCACGCGGCTCTCGCGCTCGAGCTCCTTCAGGCCCGGCATGCCGGCGCCGGAGGCCGCCTGGTAGGTGGAGACGATCAGGCGCTTCAGGCCGGCGGCCTGGTGCAGCGGCCAGGTCGGCACGAGGCCGATGATGGTCGCGCAGTTGGGGTTGGAGATGATGTTGCGCGGGTGGTTGGCGATGTCGGCGGAGTTGATCTCGGGGACGACCAGGGGCACGTCCTCGTCGAGGCGGAAAGCGTGCGAGTTGTCGACGCAGACGGCGCCGCGCTTGGCGGCCTCGGGGAGAAGCTCCTTGGCGGTCGCGTCGCCGGCGGCGCCCAGGACGATGTCGACGCCCTCGAAGGCCTCGGGGCACGCGAGCTGGACGGCCACGTCCTCACCGCGGAACTTCACGGTCTTGCCGACGGAGCGCTCGGAGGCGAGCGGCACGAGCTTCTCGACGGGGAAATCGCGCTCCTCGAGGCACTCGAGCATCTGGGTCCCGACGACGCCGGTGGCGCCGAGGATAGCTACGGTCTTACCTGCCATGATTCAAATACCTTCCTGGTAGATGGATTGTTTTGAAGCGTTGATTGCTTCTTTGCGCTTACGAGCCGAGTCGGCAAGCCTGCTTGCCCTTACGCCTCCACGACCTCGTCGCGAACGAAGCGGTCGTAGATGACCTGGATGGCGCGATCGAAGTCCTCGTTGTTAACGCCCATGATGATGCTGATCTCCTGGGAGCTCTGCGTGATCATGCGGATGTTGATGCCCGCCTCGCCCAGCGCGCCGAAGATCTTGCCGGAGGTGCCGGAGCGCTTGGACATGTTGCGGCCGACCACGGAGAGAAGCGCCAGCTTGTCGACCATGGTGATGTCGTCGGGCGCGACCTCCTTGCGGATGTCCGAGACGATGGAGTAGATGGAGTCGCGGACGTCGTCGTTGTTCACCACGACGCCGAAGGAGTCGACGCCGGTCGGGATGTGCTCGACCGAGACGCCGTAGCGCTCGAAGATGGCGAGCGTCTTGCGCACGAGGCCGACCTCGTTGGACATGTGGGCCTTCTTGATGTGGACGCTCACGAAGTCCTTCTTGCCGGCGATACCGGTGATGAGGTGCTCGTCCTCGCCCGCCTCCGCGTTCTCGCGGATGATGGTGCCCTCGTCGGCCGGGCGGTTGGTGTTCTTGATCTGGATGGGGATGTTGACCTCGCGCACCGGGAAGATGGCCTCTTCCTGAAGGACCGAGGCGCCCATGTAGGAGAGCTCGCGCATCTCGTCGAAGGTGATGCGGCGGATGGAGCGAGGGTGGTCGACGACGCGGGGGTCGGCCGAGAGGAAGCCGGACACGTCGGTCCAGTTCTCATAGAGGTTCGCGTCGACGCAGCGCGCGAGGATGGCGCCCGTGATGTCGCCGCCGCCGCGCTGGAAGAGCTTGATCTGGCCGTCGACGGTCGAGCCGTAGAAGCCGGGCAGCACGAAGGAGCCCTTGCGGACCATGACGTCCTTCAGGCGCGCGGCCGTGCGCTCCATGTCGACGGAGCCGTCATGGTGGAAGACGACGACGTCGGCGGCATCGACGAAGGGCCGGTCCAGGTACTCGGCCATGAGGTTCGCGGTGAACCACTCGCCGCGCGAGACCACGTACTCGGGCGAGTGCTTCTTGATGTTCTTCCTGAAAGCCTCGAACTTGTCCGCGAGCGGGTACTTAAGCCCGAGCTCGTCGACGATGTCCTGGTAGCGCTGCTGGATGTCGCCGAGCAGAGAAGTGCAGTCGACCCCGTACTTGATGTGGGCGTTGACGAGCAGCAGCAGGTCGGTGATCTTGTTGTCCCCCGAGAAGCGCTTGCCGGAGGCGGAGACGACCACGAACTTGCGGTCGGGGTCCGCCTCGACGATGCCTTTGACCTTCTTGAACTGCTCTGCGGACGCGACGGAGGAACCGCCGAACTTCGCGATCTTGATCATCTGTGGGTAATTCCGTTCCTTGTCGAGGGCGGTCAATCCAGGTACGTGCCAGTTTTCTAACGTGTGTCCATGGGCCCGCCCGCGCCGGGGCCGCGCTCGCAGACAGGTAAGATGCACATAATCCCGACTGCTAACGGCCTGACGCAAGGAGCCAACAGTGAATTCGTTCTACCACAGCACGCGCGGCACGTCCGAATCCGTAACAAGTAAGCAAGCAATTCTCGCCGGAATCGCCCCGGACGGCGGTCTCTACGTGGCCGACTGGGTCGGCGAGAAGAAGCTCGACCTCGCCGCCGTGTGCGCACAGGGCTTCCAGAGGACGGCCGAGGACGTGCTCGGCGCCCTTCTCCCCGACTTTACCGCCGAGGAGATCTCCGCCTGCGTTGCCGCCGCCTACGGCGACCAGTGGGACACGCCCGCCTGCTGCCCGGTGACCAAGCTCGGCGACGACTGGCTGCTTGAGCTCTACCACGGCCCCACGAGCGCCTTCAAGGACGTCGCGCTGCAGATGCTCCCCCAGCTCATGGGCGTCGCCCGCAAGGACGAGGCCGCCGACGGCAAGAAGATCATGATAGTCACCGCCACCTCCGGCGACACCGGCAAGGCGGCGCTCGCCGGCTTCGCGGGCGTCGACGGCTGCGGCGTCACCGTCTTCTACCCCGAGGGCAAGGTCTCCGACATCCAGTACCTGCAGATGGCCACCCAGCCGGGCGACAACGTCGCCGTCTGCGCCGTTCGCGGCAACTTCGACGACTGCCAGACCGAGGTCAAGCACATCTTCGCCGACCGCGAGCTGGCCGCGCGCCTGGCCGAGGAAGGGATCGTCCTCTCCAGCGCCAACTCCATCAACGTCGGCCGCCTGGCACCGCAGGTCACCTACTACTTCGACTCCTACGCGCAGCTCGTGCGCGCCGGCGCGGTCAAGCTCGGCGACGAGGTCGAGTTCGTCGTACCCACCGGCAACTTCGGCGACGTGCTTGCCGGCTACTACGCCAAGCGCATGGGCCTGCCCGTCAAGCGCCTCGTGGTCGCCTCCAACGAGAACGACGTCCTCACCGACTTCCTGACCACCGGCACCTACGACCGCCTGCGCCCGTTCAACAAGACGATCAGCCCCTCGATGGACATCCTGGTCTCCTCCAACCTCGAGCGAATGCTGTACTACTTCTGCGACGGCGACTGCGAGCTTGTGGCATCCCTCATGGCCGACCTCGCCGAGAAGGGCTCCTACACCGTTCCCGCCGACGTCCTCGCCCGCATCCAGCAGGTCTTCTCCTGCGGCCGCGCCGACGACGACGAGACGCGCGCGGAGATCCGCCGCACCTGGGAGGAGCTCGGCGTCCTCATCGACCCGCACACCGCCGTGGCTAAGGCGGTGCTCGACCGCGAGCCCGCCTCCGGCTGCGCCCGCGTGGTTCTCTCCACGGCCTCGCCCTATAAGTTCAGCGCCGACGTGCTGGCCGCCCTCGGCGTCGTCGTCGACGGCATGAACGGCTTCGCCTGCATGGACGCCCTCGAGGCCAAGACCGGCACCGTCGCGCCCGCACAGCTCTCCGGCCTGCGCGCGTCCGAGGTCCTGCACGAGACCGTGGCCGACCGCCAGAAAATGGGCGCCTTCGTCGAGTCGTCCTGCGCAAGGGTCTTCCTGTGATCGCCCAGGACGGCGAGAAACGCGACATGGTCGTCGTCCGCGTGCCCGCCACCTCGGCGAACGTCGGCGTGGGCTTCGACTGTCTCGGCATCGCCCTGGACCTGACCGCGACGTTCCTTCTCTCGCGTTCCGCCTCGGGCGAGCTCGAGGTTAACGGGTGCGAGGAGCGCTTCCGCGGCGAGGACAACCTCGTGTGGACGAGCTATCTCGACGCCTGCGAGGAACTCGGCTACGAAGCGGAGCCCTTAAAGATCACGATCCTCTCGCCCATCCCGCTCTCCGGCGGCCTCGGCTCCAGCTCCACCTGCGTGATCGCGGGCGTAGCCGGCGCCATGGGCCTGCACGGGGCCTACGACTCCGAGGCCTGCCTGGAGATCTCCACGCGCATCGAGGGGCACCCCGACAACGTTGCCCCCGCCATCATGGGCGGTCTCGTGAGCTCCTTCGTCGACGGCGCCGAGACGACCTCCATCCGCATGGACGTGGCCCCCAGCCTGCGCTTCATCGCCGTGGCACCGCCCTACGAGGTCCGCACCGCCGATGCGCGCCGCGTGCTTCCCGCCGAGGTGCCCGCCGCGACCGCCGTGTGGCAGATGGGACGCTGCGTGGCAGTGGTGCGAGCCCTCGAGACGGGCGACGCCGCGCTTCTCGCCAAGGCGAACCACGACAAGCTGCACGAGCCCTACCGCAGCAAGCTCATCCCCGACTACGAGCCCTTGCGCGATGTGGCGCTCAAGGCCGGGGCCTGCGCGTTCATGATCTCCGGCTCGGGCTCGACGATGCTCGCCGTCGCCGACGGGCCCGAGCGCGCCGCCGCCGTCGAGGCCGCCATCCACGACGCACGGCCTGGTTTCTGGCTCCGCAACCTGCGCTCCAACGCCCTCGGCACCACGGTGGAGCTCAACTAGGCAAGCGGCGCCCCGAGTTCGGAAGGCTTCCAAACACGCAATAGCACCGTTCGCCGACGATTACCAACCGCTTGCCGCCCCTCTCCGAGTTTGGAAGCCTTCCGAACCTGGAGAGGGGCGACGTCTTGCGCCGCTTGCCGCTAGTAGGTGAAGTTGGCCGCGTCCTGCATCTTCGTGTTGAAGATGTCCTCGCCGTCGCCGAACATCATGTAGTACTGCATGAGCTCGAAGTCCGCGCGCGCCTGATCGGTGGCCTCGACGCCGGACGACTCGTTCGGCAGGTGCCAGAAGCCGAAGAGGTCCTGGTAACAGACCGCGTCCACCACCGGGAGCGCCTGCAGGAGCTCCATGTGCGCTTTCTGGTAGTCGGACATCGGGGCGCCGACGACCTGCATAAGCAGCGACGAGAGCGAGCTCGCCGCCACGTCGCGGACCTCGCTCGCCTGGTCGTTTCCGGCCACGTCGTAGTTCGCCCAGATGATGTAGGACGTCTGGTAGGTGCGGCACAGGTGCTCGGCGCTGTTCTCGTCGACGTACCAGGCGTCGTTGTAGTTGCCCGTGAACCAGGGCTGATGGTCGCCGAAGAAGACGAGCACGACCTTGCGGTCGAGCCTCGAGAGCTCGTCGAGGAGGTACTGGAGGTCCTCGTCGGACTTCTGGATGCAGGCCACGTACTCGTCGACCGTCTCGCTCTCGGAGCCGTCGATCTCCAGGTGGACCTGGCGTCCCTCGGGGATGAGCCCGGTCTCGTAGCCCGAGTGGTTGGCCATGGTCACATCGAAGATGAACTGCGGGTCCCCGTCCTCCGCGAGGCGCTCGAGGACCTTATCGTAAGTTGCCTTGTCCGTGACGAAGCCGCGGGACAGCTCCGCGCCCTCGAAATCCTCGAGGGAGAGGAACTCGTCGAACCCGAAGCTCGCGTAGACGTTCGTGCGGTTCCAGTTCTGCGGGTAGTAGGGGTGCATGGCCAGGGTGTCGTAGCCCATGTCCTTGAAGAGGCCAGCGAGGCTCTCCACGCGCCCCATGTTGTAGATGCTGTAGGGGTAGACGCCCGACCCGAGAAACGCCAACGAGTTGCCGGTGAGGAACTCGAACTCGCTGTTCGTCGTGCTGCCGCCGCTGACCGAGGTGTAGAGCGTGCCGCGCGCGAGGCAGTCGGGGATGTTCTTGAAGCAGAGCGGGCCCTCGTAGCCGGCGTGCATGCCGTCGAAGACCGAGAGGTCCGAGAAGGTTTCGTTCATCACGACGACGACCGCCGGGCTCTCGGCGTCGAACTGCTCGGCCGCCGACGCGCGCGCCTCCGAGTTACCGAGCGTCTCGTCGGCGTTGTAAGCGTCAACGTAGGAGGCGAGAAGCGCCTCTGCGGAATCGGTCGAATAGCCCTGCGGCGCCGTCGGGATCATTGCCTGGCACGCGCTGATGAAGGTGGGCAGGTAGGCCTGGGTCGAGTAGCTCAACTCGGGGCTCCACGCGCTCACCGCTATGCCGAGGTCGCTCGCGTAATCGACGGAGTTCACATGCGACACCAGGCTGGCAAGAAGCGCCAGGCCGATCGCGGCGTTGGCGAGGACGCCTGCCGGGCGCCAGTCGACGGCCTTCTCGGCGGCGAGTGAGCCGCCGGCCGCGACGTCGCGGCTCGCCGACCGGCGCAAGGGCGCGAGGGCGCCGCGCTTCTTGCCGGCCCTCGGGTCGCGGTGGCAGGCGAGAAGCACGCTGACCAGCAGAGCGACGACGCCGGCGGCCAGTCCCCAGAGGCACCACGCGTCCACGGTGTAGACGTAGCCGCTCGCCACCGTCGCCGCGGTCTGGAGCGCGAGAACGTCGCCCGGCTGCATCGGGAGCCCCTTGAACTCGTAGACGAAGTACTCCCCGAGGCCGAGTCCCGTGGCGGCCACGGGGACGAGCGCCATGAGCAGCGCGCGGCGTTGGCCTAGGAAATACAGGCCGCCCGAGAGGACGCTCAGGAGTAACCACTCCAGCGCGACGCTCTGCGGATTCAGCTGGTCGAGCGCCTGGTTGTGCGGCAGCTCGATGGCGAGCGTGCAGAGCGCGCCCACCGCGCACGCGCCGAAGACGGCAAAAGGGACGCTGATCACGCGGTAAGCGACCCAGTCCGAGGGGGCTGCGGCGAGGAGCAGCCTATCGGTCACCCGCCGGCGCGAGCACGCCAGGTGCGCAGACGCCAGGCACGCGAGGTTGGCAACCACGACGGCGACGAGCGACTGGGAACCCTCGTCCACGACAACGAGTCCCTGGCGAGCCCAGGAGAAGAGAACGGCCTGAACGGCAAGAAACGCGCAGCCCCACGCGACGTCGCTTATATGGACGCGCCCCTCACGGGTCGCCGCGGCGAAGACGTCGAACACGAGCATCAAGGCCGTGACAGCGAGGCAGACGCTGCATACGGGAGAGAAATCCATCAGGAGGGGCCTTCCCACGAACAGGCTTTAACCTTATTACTTTGCCCCAAAGCGACGCTTGTGTCAGCTTTTCGTAAGCAACCTGCGTCAGCATTCCACTCACCTGAACAGACTTACGCCGCCCGCAGGCCAATTCGCGCCGCTCGCCGAGCGGCATCGCCATGCGCAATGCGACCATCCCGCCCGAGCTGCGGCGTCAGCCTCCTGTCGGCGTCCCGGAAGCGACCCGTCAGCAGGCGTCCCGTAGGCTCTTCTCCCACCACAGCCAGAGGCGAGAGGAGCCGAGCATGAGCCTGTACTATCCCGAGGCAAAAATCGCAGTCGAGGTCGTCGAGGACCCGCAGGGTCTACCCTCACCCGAGTACGAGGAGGGAACCGCGGTCCTTTATGTGTCGGAGGCGCACCTGAAGGACGAGTCTTTGCTCGACGCGCTCGCGCAGTTCATCCGCTCTCGCGCCGAGAGCGACGGCGAGGACGGCCCCAGCGAAGAGGACACACGGCCCAACGACGGGCTCTGCGACCGATATGCGGACCTCCTCGAGGCGCAGGACGAGCTCGCCCGCGAGCTCCGGGACCGCATCGGCGAGGCGGGTGGCACGCCGTTCGTGCTGCATACGGCCGAGGAGCTCTTCGGCCCCGACGACGCCGACGAAGACTTCCCCGGGGACGATGACGACGAGGACGAGACGCGCGGCGTCTACGAGGAGTGGCTTGAGGACATGCTCGACGGCTACGCCGTGCCGCGCACGCTCAAGCTGAAGGAGCCCCTCAAGAGCGTGGCCGTCGGCAACTGCAGGAACCTCTACCTCACAATGTGACGACGAGTCCCCCGCCCCACGGGAGCGCGCGGCCACCGCAGGCGCGGCGAAGCAACCAATCGTGTCCCCGTTTGGCCCGATTGTGCCGTCGCGGGGCCTCCTTCGCGACCCACGGCCTACCATCAGGTCGACGAAGAATCGCGCGAAGGAGGCCCCATGAGGCATCAGGACATCATCAAGAAGCTCACGCTAGAGCAGAAGTGCGCCCTTCTCCAGGGCAAGACGACCTTCGGAAGCTGGGGCATCGAAGAGGCCGGCATACCCGCCATCGAGTTCTCAGACGGCCCCAACGGCGTCCGCCACCAAAAAGGCGCGGCCGACCACCTGGGCCTCAACGGCTCTGAGCCCGCCACCTGCTTCCCGACAGCCGTCACCGTGGCGAACAGCTGGGACCCAGAGCTCGGCGAGCTCATCGGCGAGGCCATGGGCGAGGAAGCCGCGAGCCAGGGCGTCGACGTGCTGCTCGGCCCCGGCCTCTGTATAAAGAGGAACCCGCTCTGCGGCCGCAACTTCGAGTACTTCTCTGAGGACCCCTATCTCGCGGGCAAGATGGCCGCCTCCTACGTGCGCGGCATCCAGACCACGGGCATCGGCGCCTGTCCCAAGCACTTCGCCGTCAACTCGCAGGAGACGCGCCGCCAGGCGTCCGACTCCGTGATCGACGAGCGCACCATGCGCGAGATCTACCTCACCGCCTTCGAGATCGTTGTCCGTGAGTCCGCGCCGAAGACGATCATGAGCTCGTACAACCTGATCAACGGCACGTACGCCAACGAGAACGAGCACCTGCTCAAGGACATTCTCCGCGACGAGTGGGGCTTCGCGGGCGCCGTCGTCACGGACTGGGGCGGATCGAACGACCATGCAGCCGGCGTCGCGGCCGGCTCGACCTTCGAGATGCCCGCGCCCGGCCTCGCCTCCGTGCGCGAGCTCGTTGCGGCCGTCCAGGCCGGCACCCTGTCCGAGGCCGACGTCGATGCCCGCGTGGACGAGGCGATCGACCTCATCCTCGACGTGCATCCCGCGGTCCAGGCCGCGCCCGACACCTTCGACGCCGAGGCTCACCATGCGCTGGCCCGCCGCGCCGCCGCCGAGGGTTGCGTCCTGCTCAAGAACGAGCCCGCGGGCGAGGGCGGCTCCCCCCTGCTGCCCCTGGCGCCGGGCACTAAGGTCGCCCTTATCGGCGACTTCGCCAAGACCCCTCGCTACCAGGGCGCGGGCTCCTCGGCCGTCAACTCAACCAAGGTGGACTCGCTGCTGGACATGATCGGCGACTCGGGGCTCGCGTTCGTCGGCTACGAGCCCGGCTTCGAGCGCCACGGCGGCCAGAACGACGAGAAGCGCGCCGCGGCCCTCGACCTCGCGAAGCGCGCCGATGTGATCCTTCTTGCCATGGGCCTGGACGAGATCGCGGAGTCGGAGGGCGCCGACCGCCTGAACATGCGGCTCAACCAGAACCAGGTCGAGCTCCTGCACGCCGTGGCCGAGGCCAACCCGGAGGTGGTCGTGCTTCTCTCCGCGGGCTCCTGCGTCGAGACCGACTGGATGGGCGACGCCCGCTCGGTCCTCTACTGCGCGCTCGGCGGGCAAGCCGGCGCGGGCGCAGCCCTCGATACCGTCTGCGGCCGGGTGAACCCCTCCGGCAAGCTCACCGAGACCTGGCCCGTGCGCTGGGAGGACGTGCCCAGCTCCGCCGACTTCCCCTCCGACGGCAAGCAGGCCCAGTACCGAGAGGGCCTCTACGTCGGCTACCGCTACTTCGACACTGCCAAGAAGGACGTGGCGTTCCCCTTCGGCTACGGCCTCTCCTACACCACCTTCGCCTACAGCAACCTCGAGGCGAGCGAGTGGGACGTGACCTTCAGCGTGACGAACACAGGAACCGTCGCCGGCGCCGAGATTGCCCAGGTCTACGTAGCAAAGAAGGACGGGGCGTTCTTCCGCGCCGCGCAGGAGCTCAAGGGCTTCGCGCGCGTCGAGCTCGAGCCGGGCGAGACCAAGGTCGTCTCCATAAACCTCGGCGACAAGGCGTTCCGCTACTTCAACGAGACGACCGGCACGTGGGAGGTCGAGGGCGGTGCCTACGAGCTGCGCGTGGCCGCGAGCAGCCGCGACATCCGCCTGCGCGCCGTGGTTGAGGTCGCCGGCACCGACGCGCCGGCGCCGTACGGGGGCCGCGACGTGAGCCGCTACGAGACCGCCGACGTGCTCGACGTCGACGATGCCTCCTTCGAGGCGCTTCTCGGCCGCAAGATCCCCGAGAACGGGGCGGCTATCGGGCGCAACATGTGCTTCCGCGACCTCAACCACGGCCGCTCCCCCATCTTCTGGCTCGTCTGGCTCGTGCTCAAGGCGCTGAAAACGAAGGCGGACAAGTCGGGCAAGCCCAACCTGAACGTTCTCTTCATCTGGAACATGCCGCTGCGAGCCCTGGCGAAGATGACCAACGGCATGGTGAACATGCGCATGGTCGACGCCCTTGTCATGGAGATCCGCGGGGCCTGGATTGTCGGCATCCTGCGCTTCATCGTCGAGTTCGTCGCCAACCTCATCCAGAACACCACGTCCGCCGTCAAGTAGCCGGCGTCGCGCCCAAGCCCTTATCGCCAGCAGGCACCGAAAGGAAAAACCATGAACTACAAGCAATGGATCGAGGAGCACCCGGCTATCTGGGAGTTCATCAAGTTCAATGTACTGTCCAACATCTCGACCCTCACTCGCATCGTGTGCTCCGCCGCTGGAGCCGCGCTGTTCGTCAACGTCCTGGGGCTGACCACGCCGTTCAAGTTCCTCATCTTCAACTACACGAGCGACGGCTCCAACGGCCTCGGCGGGTTCATCACGTTCCTCATCGCCGAGGTCCTAGCCCAGGTGGTCAACTACTTCGTCCAGATGAAGTGGGTCTTCAAGTCTGAGCACGGCTACGGAGAGTCGGCCTGGAAGTACGCCGTTCTCGCTGTGTTCATCGTCGTGGTCAACCTGATGCTGCCCGGCTACGTGACCAATTTCTGCCAGGTCACCTTCGGGTTCGACCCCGCGCTCTCGAGCAGCATCGCCTCAATCGTGAACACCCTGCTCGCCGTGATCGTCAGTTTCCCCATCCTCAAGTTCTGGATCGCCGAGTAAGAAGGGCGACGGGGCCGCGGCTCCGTCGCAAGCTTCAAAACTCCCCCGAATACCAATCCCCTGCGCCACGTGCTCCAAAAATGCCGCGAGTACCAACGACAGCCCCCTCTTCGTTGGTACTCGCGGCATTTTCTGTGCACCAAGACGCACTAAAGCGCTTCAACCATCCCACGTCGCGACCCAGGTTGGTATTCGGGCCAATCTCAAAACAGGGCCGCCGCAGCACCGCTACGCCTCCGCGCTCCAGAGCCCGTGCAGGTTGCAGAGCTCGTAGACGGTCACCGGCTTGTCGGCCGGAACATGAAAGGCCGCCTCGGGCGCGTCGCCCGGCGAGAGATGCGCGACCTGCAGGCGCTTCTCACAAGCGACCGCGATGAGCTGGATGTAGTGTTCGGGCGCCATCGGGTGCACGACGGACCCGACGCGAACATGCATCTCGTCGCCCTCACGCTCGACGACCGGCACATGCTTCTCGCGCGCGCCGTCCGTGGTCCCCGCCCGCAGGAGCCGCATCGGCTCTCCGCAGCAGGAGGGGTTCACTCCCCCGTCGACCAAGACCGCAACCACATTGCCGCAATGAGCGCAACGGAAGAACTTGACGTCGGACATACGGACCCCTTTCTTCTCGGACTTAGCAGACCGCGTTACTAGAGGGATACCCGGAAACGGCGCATATAAACGTTTTAAAAGAACGAGTACGAGTTTTCGTGACGCGATTCCAACAGCTACTCCAACACCTCGACAGCAACCGCCACGCGCTTACCAGCAAAGGCAAATCCCCACCGCACACGGCCATGTGCCAAAGCCGGCAGCTTCTCGTCATATTTCTTTTCGGCAATCTGCTGCAGCGCCTCGCGAGCCAGAGTGGCCAAGCGCTCGTCGCCAGCGCCTTTCTCGTACTTGAGCTCCACCGTCATAAGCGGCCTTCTACCATCGAAGAATGGCGTGGACTGCGGCTCGACACGAATGTCAAAGCGACCAAGGCCCTGTTCTCGATTTGAGGTCGGATCCCCATAGCCCCGCATGCCGAAAAGAAGTCCGAGCACGAGCATATGAACAGAGTTCTCGGACACAAGATCGAACGAGCTGGCAGAACGCTCGCAGATTCTCGTCAGCTCCATCTGGGCCACCCGCACATCCCCCGCAGCCAATGCGGCGTGAAGCGCGGCGAGTCCCCTGCCCCCTCCGGCCATTTGCGCGAATCGCTCAACAATCTCCTTACGGTAAAGCTCGGCTATCTCGGCGTTCGGGATGCGAAGCCTGCGCTCAATACGCGCATTGTTCGGCAGCGCGACATCATCAGTGGTCAGGTACCCGGCCAAGTACAGCATGCTCCAAAGCGCGCCACGTGCAAGGTCTGCATCCGGGAACACGATCGAGAGGTCGAGAGGCGCCAGAACGGTGCCTCCAGGCTTCATAAGCTCATAGACGTCGGCAAGTGTCCGCTCGTCAGCGCCCGAAACGAGCGAGCCGATGACCGAATTGCCGGAAGTGTTGCCCCAATACACGTCAGCAACGCAGTCGTTCTTATAATAATTGATAACGCTCCACGGGTTATAGACCTCCGCCTCGCCAAAGCGGTAACCGTCGTACCAGGCCCTCAATTCATCGATGGAAGCCACGACCCCGAGGTAGGCGGCAAGGGCCTGGACCTCTTCAAGGGTGAATCCGAACCGGTCCTCGTAATCCTTGGAGAGCGCGGTGCTCACCGTGAGGTTATTCAGGTCGGAGAAAATAGACTCCTTGCTAATACGCTGCACCCCAGTAAGGCAACCGAACGCGAGCGCCTCTCCCCCGTCCTTGAGCACGCCGGTGAGCAGGCGCTTTATGAACGACACGACCTCGGCATAGTAGCCACCGCAAGGCGCGCTGTAGCCCGCCATGACCGGGGCGTCGTACTCGTCGATGAGGACCACAGCGCGCTCGCCGTGGTGACGTCTCAGGAGCACCGCGAGCCTGAGCAGAGAGTCAGCGATATCGTCGTCGTTGGCCATGCCAGACGCCACGCGATCAAAGAAGGCCTTCTCGTTCCCAAGGAGCTCAGGGCTCTCGCCGAGATACGCATGACGGTTGTACTCGTCGATGATCAAGTTGCGCAGGGCCCCGTAGGTAGTCGGCCAATCAAGCCCCTTTGCCGTGCGAAAGCTCAGGTAGATAACGGGGAACTTGCCTTGGAACTCACGGTATCGTCCGCCATCGAGATCCCAAATGTCGCATCCCCCGAACAGGGACGCGTCGCCGTCTCCGCAAGGCACATCTTCGAAAAACGACTTTAGCATCGTCATATTGAGTGTCTTGCCGAAGCGACGGGGCCGGCAAAACAGCGTGACAGTGCTATCCGAATCGATCACGTCGGCGATAAGCGCCGTCTTGTCAACGAGCACCGAGCGGGAGATTGACCGCGAAAACCCGTCATCACCGACGGGCAGCCTTCTGGTGCCCGCGCGATCGATGATGCGGGCGCCAGCAAGCGTCCAGGTTCCGTTGTTGTTGTCGATAAGCTCAGGCTTCATCGCTGCTCCGTTCCATTCATGAAGCCATTATCGCCTATGCGGTGCCAATGTGATGTGGACGGAGAGCCTCCCACTCCAAGTTGGCTGCGTGGACCAGGCCCACGACGCGTGTCCTCAGCATGGTTATCAATTGTGCTGACAAACTTTTTCAGCATCGCACCAGCATCGCACCAGCATCAGCGAAGAAATAAGCCGCCTAACGCAACCACCAAATCTGCGCTCCATCTCAAAGTCCCTTTCCCCAACACAAAAAGGGCCGACCTCACCCCTTGGTGTGGTCGGCCCCTTCGCAAGCGTCAAACGCCTAGTTCCTCTCGATCCAATCAAGTCGCTGGTTAAGCCAATTTCGCACATCGGTCCAGGTCTCGCTCGTCTCGTAAAGACCAGGCCAAGCTTTGAGGTTCATCGCAATGGCGCCCTCGGCGTTGCCCATATCAGTCGCGAGACCGCCGCCGTTGAGATAGTTGCTAGCAGCGGCGATAACGCGGCTCTTCTCACGCTGCACGGCCGCATAGACGTACGGGTCGTTCATAAGATCGCATGCAAGGCCGCTCTCACGCGTCCACCAGCCCTCAGCGTCAAGCAGGCTGGAGTCCCACACGTCGCCAACGGTATTGCCAGAAGAAAGGTCGAAGTCCCACGCAGGGCCGAAGGTTAGCTTCCCGTCGCCCGAGGAATCGGAATCCTTATAGAGGTAACCGGAGGAATAAACGTAGCCGTCGCGGTTCTTCATGATCTCGTTAACCCAGTAGACGTTGGCAAGAGAATCGACATCCAGGATCTGGTCGGTGTGCATGCCGGCACGCAAGCTGCCGCGCCAGTTCGGAACTACCCCGCCGTTCCTCGCGGCGTCAAAGAGGTCCTGCACAAGACAGCTTAGGTAATTCGCCTGAGCATAGGACCAGACCTCAGGAGCCTTGCAAACGAAGTGCTGGATCTCACCGTCCCCGGAAACCTCGACGCTAAAGTAAGCGCTCTCCCCGGAATAGCGCTCGTAGGCATACTCATGCTCGAAGAGATATCCGCCGGAGATGTCGGAAGAATCGGTCACGCCCTGGGCATACTTGAGCTCATAACCGTAGGAGTTGTTGCCAAGCGCCAGCGATTTCGAGGAAAGATCGCCGTTGAGCTTCTCGCTCTGCTCCTCGAGGTCGGTGATGTCCACACGGCCGCTGTTGATCTGGACCTTCTCGCAAACCAGGTAGGTGCCGCGGTACTCACCGTCGTAGTAGAGGTTCACGAATCGATAGTCGACGGCGCTCGCGACCCCGAACTGCTGCGCAAGGTGATAAGCGATCACGTCGCGCGAGGAGGAGCGGTCAAAGCGGTCCGTGATCAACGTCCAAGTCTTGGCCTTGTTCTCCTTGTTCCCGGACTCGGTGAGGTCGCACTTCTTGTCGAGCTTGATCTGATAGCTCTTCTTCGAGCACGACCAGGTGCTGTTGCCGTGTCCCTTGATCTGGCTCAGCTTGCCGTCATAAACAACCGCGCCGTCGGCCTCGACCATAAGAAGCGCGCCTGTGGCGGACAGTTTGTGATCCGGGTCGGACTCGATGTAGTGCCTCCCCTTGTTTACAACGTCATCGCTCGAAATGAAGAGGGACGCGACGCTGGAGGATTGCATGATGTTGACCTTATGCGAAGCGGCACGGCTGGAAGCCCTGACAAGGATTATTCGCACGCCGGAAGACTCGACCAAGGTCGAAAGATTGAGCGGACCCGCCGAGGGATCCACCCAGGTCTTGCCGCCGTCGAGAGAGACCTGAGCCTCGGACACGTCGCCGAACTTCTGGGCAGAGAGGCTCAGCGAAGAGAAATGAGCGTTAGCGGGCAGGAAGAGCCAAGCCTCACCGTTAATGAACTTTGCGGTCGAAACCGCGGCGGACCCGTTCTCGGAAGCGACCGAGGCGCTCAAAGCGGGAACGAGCTTGCCGTCGTTGTCGCCATAATAGTAGGCGCCGTCGAGCCACTCACTCCCTCGTAGCTCATAGCCCGTGTCGCAGAGGCCAAAGTACCAGTCACCCGACACCTGGAAGAGACCCGTCTTCGCCGCATGGGTGGCGCTATCGATGTAATAGCGCTGAATGCTGCCGTCGTAAGCCGAGGTAATGACCCAGCCAGGCTTCTCGAGTTTCCCATCATTGTTGGCAAGGTAGAAGCTGCCATCAGAAGCCTGATGCTTTCCGCGGGCAACGTAGCCCTCCGAGGTGGTGTAGTGGTCCCAGCCGCCAGAGGAGTAACCGACCCTCAGGGTGCCGTCGGCATCGAACCAATAGCGCTGCAGGCCCTGGCCGAAGTCGGAGCTGACGACCCAGCCGGAACGCCCGCCACCGAGCCTGCCGTCATTGTCGGCAGCGTAGACAACGTCTCCGTCCTTGTAGACGCCACGGAGAACGTAACCGCCGCTCGTGGTGTAGTGCGCCCAGCCGCTCGTCGAGTAACCGACCTTGGCGGCGTGCTCATCCACCTCGATCCAGTAGCGCTGAAGCCCCTGACCGTAGGCCGAGCTCACGACCCAGCCGCCCTTGGCGCCGCCAGCGACCAGGCCATCGTTGTCCGCAAGGTAGACGAGCGCGCCCTTGGCAAGAGCCCCGCGCAAGACATAGCCGTTACTCGTGGCGTACGTCCACGACGAAGAGCCGATCTGATAAAGGCCCTCAGAGGCGACCTTGTTGTCGACGAACCAATAGCGCTGCAGCCCCTGGCCGAAGTCGGAGGTCACGAGCCAGCCGGAATTCTTGAGCTTGCCGTCGTTATCGGCGTAGTACATGCCGCCGTCGGTGGCCTTGAGGGCACCGCGCAAGACGTAGCCCTCCGACGTGGTATAGTGCGCCCAGCCGTCCTCGGAATAACCAACCCTGAGGGTTCCGTCCGATTCGAACCAGTAGCGCTGCAGGCCCTGGCCGAAGTCGGAGCTGACGGCCCAGCCGGAACGCCCACCGCCGAGCCTGCCGTCGTTGTCGGCCGCGTAGACGACGTCGCCGGACTTCTGAACACCGCGCAGTACGTAGCCGTTGCTGGTGGTGTAGTGCGCGTAGCCATCGGAGGAGTAACCTACCTTTAGGGTACCGTCCTCCTCGAACCAGTAGCGCTGCAAGCCTTGGCCAAAGTCGGAGCTGACGACCCAGCCAGATCTTCCACCGCCCAGCTTACCGTCGTTGTCCGCAGCGTAAACGATACCGTCGGACTTCTGGACACCTCTCAGTGTATAACCATTAGAGGTAGTGTAGTGGGCGTAACCTTCCGAGGAGTAGCCGATAACCGCAGCATGCGCATCAGCGTCGATGTAATAACGCTGCAAGCCCTGTCCGTAATCCCTCGAAACAACCCAACCGCCATTCTCGCCGCCAGCAAGCCGCCCGTCGTTGTCGGCAAGATACACGAGCTCGCCATCAGTGAAAGAGCCCCGCAGAACGCGACCGCTGGACAGGGAATAAAACCAGTAACCGAACGAGGCACGCTTGAGCCCGTCGCGCCACAGCTTGCCGGACTCGACCCAGTACCTCTCAAGGTTGCCCTCGTGATTATCGACGACCCAGCCAGTGTAGACCTCGTCAGAACCGTCGTAGTAGTTGTCACCATCCCAACCCTTGGCATGGGCCGAAGATTGGGTGAGACCGTATTCGGCGTCATTCACAGGAGAAACGGCAGGCTCTGCTGCGGTACAAGACGTAGCTTGCCCCCTGACTACAGCAGTCGCATCATCGACAGACGTGTTGAGACCGGCGTTGCCACCATCGGCCATAACATCGGAAGAGGGCTGCTCGTCTTCAACCACGGCCTCGCTACTATCAGACGGCTTAACGACGTCATCGGAATTCAAAAGCGCATCATCACAAGCAACACCCTCGATAGCGCCTGCCTCACCACCACCATTCAAATCGCCTGATTCACCCAAGGCGGCAGAATCGTTACCGATGTCCGTTTCATCGGTAGAATCAGGCTGGCCGCTGTCGGTAGCCGAAACTGTCCCTAAGGCATCGAGCGCTGCCCCACCCCCCGCAGGCGATGCCAAAGCAGTGATTGGACTTGTGGTCAAAAACGCCAGAGATGCACCGATCGCAAGACCGGCATACACACAACGCCGTGCAGGACTCAGCTCACCTATCATGAGGCCCCCGTGTAGAAGATTCGTAAAACAAGCTCAAATAAACTGAAAAGAATATATATCCCCGGAGCTCTCAGACGGATGAAATTTACAAGATGCTTAAAACCGTCCCCGACAGAAGTGACATTTCAAGCCCAATAGCACCGACAAGAGGCATCGTAGGCGCCGAGCACCGGGAGGAGGTCGATGACCTCCATCGCAAGATCGGCGAGCTCACC
>CAZEHG010000015.1:0-21376 GCA_964512475.1 uncultured Atopobium sp. | reverse complement strand
GCCACGGCGTCGACGGCGCCGGACTCGAGCTGCATGAAGGCGGTGTTGTAGTCGCCGATGGTCTCGAGCGAGGCGAAGGTGGCGGCGACGTCGGCCTTGTCCGCGTCCTCGCCGGCAAGCAC
This sequence comes from uncultured Atopobium sp., assembly GCA_964512475.1. Taxonomy (GTDB): domain Bacteria; phylum Actinomycetota; class Coriobacteriia; order Coriobacteriales; family Atopobiaceae; genus Paratractidigestivibacter. The sequence goes on along the minus strand of CAZEHG010000015.1, from coordinate 21,254 downwards.
CTCGTAGGCGGCGGAGTCGGTCTGGGTGATGACGTTCTTCCCGGAAAGGCCGGCGAGGTCAGAGATGCCAGAGCCCTTCTTTACCACAACGACCTGGGCGTTGATCATGTAGCTGCCGGAGAAGGTGTAGTCGTCCTCGCGGCCCTCGACCGTGAAGCCGTTCCAGATGCAGTTGATGGCGCCGGAGTCCATGAGGGTGTCCTTGGCATCCCAGTCGATGGGCTCAAGCTGGATCTCCCAGTCGTTGCGCGTGGCGGTCTCCTGGGCGAGCTCAAGGTCGAAGCCGGTGTAGGAACCGTCGTCGCCCACGTAGCCGTACGGGGGGTAGGCGGAGTCGAAGCCGACGATGAGCTTCTTGGTGGCGGTGGCGGACTTGTCGTCGGAGGACGAGCTGGAGTCCGTGCTGGCGGAGCTGCTGGCCGAAGAGCCGCCGCAGCCCGCGAGGACGGCGGAGGCGGCGACGGTGCCGAATGCCGCGAGGAACTCGCGGCGGTTCATGGAGAGCTTCATGGTGTGTTCCCTTCCCTGGGGAGCCCGGGCGCCGTCGGTGGCCGACGGCCACTCGGGCACTTTACTGCGCTAAAGCAACGGAACAGACTATATCGCTTTAGTGCGATAAAGCGCAACCGGCCGACGCATGGTTAGCAGGGTCGAAACACGGGCGAGGAACGCTGTTCGGACGTTTCAAGACGCGACCCGGCAGCGTAATGACACGTATTGTGTAACTAAAATCAGAAACACCGAGTAGCTAAGCAAAAAGCGGCTTCTTTAAGCAGGATTCAAAGCTCAAATAGCCCTGGCTACTCACTGGTTCCAAATTTAGTTACGCAATACGCGATGTTTTAGATTCGCACTACCAGAAATGCCTCATACACCCCCTGAAATCTAGGCAAGATAAGCGCGCGGCACGTTCTCCGCCGTGGTCAGTGGGTAGAATTTTCGTTGCGCACCCTGCGCAGAACCCACCCCACAAGAACAACTTAAATGGGAGGCGCTATGGACCGCTTGAATCCGGACCTTTCCCGTCGCTCGTTTCTTATGGCAGGGGGTGTTTCCGCCCTTGGCCTCGGCCTGATGCTCTCCGGCTGTGCCGCAGGCGGCAGCGAGTCCTCCTCGGCCGCCGCCGATCAAGACGAGGCGTCGACGGCCGACCTCAGCTACGACGACCTCAGCTTTGACCTCATCAAGAAAGCCGAGGAGGTCCTCGCCGACGTCACCATAAAGACCCCGCTCGTGCCGATCTCGCTTCCCTTGGACGGCTGCCAGGCCTACCTGAAGCTGGAGAACCTGCAACACACCGGCGTCTTCAAGCTCCGCGGAGCCTACTTCAAGATGAGCACCCTCACCGAGGATCAGAAAGAACTCGGCGTGGTCACCTGCTCGGCAGGCAACCACGCGCAGGGCGTCGGTTACTCGTCCCGCGCGTTCGGCATCCCGGCCACCATCTTCATCCCCTCCATCGCGCCGCAGTCGAAGATCGACCGCACCGCGGCGTACGGCGTCGACATCCAGATCATCGACGGCAGCTTCGAGGCGGCGAAGGCGGCGGCCGAGGTATTCGCCGAGGAAACGGGTGCCATCTATGTCCCGCCGTACAACGACGCGTGCATTATGGCAGGCCAGGGCACCATCGGTCTCGAGATCATGGACGCCTGCAGCGACCTCGATGCCATCGTGGTGCCGGTGGGCGGAGTCGGCCTGATCGGCGGCATCGCGCTCGCCGCGAAGACCATCAACCCGGACATCAAGGTCTACGGCGTCGAGTCCGAGGGCGCGCCGAGCATGCACGCCTCACTCGCGGCCGGCGAGCCCACCACCGTGGCCACCGAGGAGTCGCTGGCGGACGGCCTCGACATCGCGTGCCCGGGCGACAAGACCTTCGCCGTTGCGAAGGAGTACGTCGACGACGTCTTCGTCATCAACGAGGAGCAGATAGCCCAGGCCATCAAGACCCTTGCCGTCGAGGAGAAGATCATCGCGGAGGGCGCCGGCGCCTGCGCGTACGCCGCGGTCTCCCTCGGCCTCGTCCCGCTCAAGGAGAACGCGAAGGTCGCCTGCGTGGTCTCCGGCGGCAACATCGACGCCTCGAAGCTCACGGAAATCGTAGCCGGGTAGCCTTTCCGGGATAGCCGACCACCCCTGCGGCTCCGCAGCGGTGGTGGCCGGCCGCCCGGCTTCCAAACGTCGGCGAACCCTATAATTGCGTCGACGAAGGGAGCGAGGTCTATGCCCATCGAGGACGTGTACAAGCAGATCGCGGAGTTCGCGCGCGAGGGCGGCGCGAGGCGCGTCACGCTGTTCGGATCGCGTGCACGTGGCACCAACCTGCCCAAGAGCGACATCGACATCGCCGTTGAGGGCTGCGCGGACTTCGATGCGCTCTGCGATCGCCTTCAGAACGACCTGTGGAGCCTGCTCAAACTGGACATCGTGAACCTGGATACCTGCACCTCCGACGAGCTCAGGCACGAAATAGACCGCGATGGGATGATTCTGTATGAAGAAGTATGAGAACTACGCAAGCGCTCTCGAGGTCCTCGCAACCGCACCCCAGCAAGACCTAAACAACGAGTTCGTCCAAAGCGGCATCATCGACAAGTTCTCCCTGCAGTTCGAGCTCGGATGGAAGCTGCTCAAGGCGCTTCTTGCCTACGAGGGCGACGCGGTCTCCGCAACCGGCTCGCCGCGCGACATCATAAAGGGCTCCTATGCTCTGTACGACTTCGTCGACGAGGCGACCTGGCTCTCTATGCTGCGCGACCGCAACACGATCATGCACATATATGACGAGGCCAAGGAACTTGAGCTGGTAAACGCCATCATCGAGGACTACATCCCAGCGTTCCAACGGCTCAAGGAAGGTCTCGACGAGCGCTACGGGGAGCTTCTGCTTAGGGAAGATTAATTTGCATTCCCCCCTCCATCACCTAGAAGCTATGCTGGAGGCATGCCTACGTTCGGAGGGGTTATGTCTTTCGCCGTTTGGACAGCATTACTTGCCGCTTCCCCATTTGGTCCTTACCTCGTCTTAGGCCCCACTGCTCCCGGGCTCGGCAGCACCGTGAGTTATTCGTTAACAATGCTGTTGCTGATTTCCTGGCACTGGCTGGGCGACCAGGTCCTGCTACAAGCCGCCGATCAAGCAGAGATAATCAAGGATTTCATCTACAAAGTCGGCAAGCTCGCCGCGCTGCTCCTCATGCTTATTGGTTTATTCGCCGCCGCCATTTCATGTCAGGTGCTCGGCGAACTTCCCTGGCACGTCATCAGCTCACTGATTGCAGCAGGCACTCTTCTCAGGATTATCTCGACATTCAGTTGGTGCCTCTATGCCGAAAACTCGCTGGAGAACTCGTCAGCAGAGAAGGGCCGCGCCGACGGCGTACTCGTCTTCCTCGTGGGCTGCGCATGGCCCGCGGCATCAACGCTCGCAAGCATTCTCCTTTGTAAAGCGAGCGCGGCACTTTGCCCACTAACCTGCATGCTGGTATTCGCAGTGGTCCTGCCGCTCACAAGCAAAAAGAAGCTCTTAGGGCACCTGTCTGAGAATGCACCGCAGCTGCTTATCGCTGGACACCTGCTCTACTCCTTTTACCTTGAGATTCAGCATCTGTTGTGGAGCCAGCAGATAACCACTACGGTTTACACTCCGCAAGCGCTGACCATCTATCTCGTTGCGCTTACGTTCTGGGGTGCGGCTCACGCCATGATGGCCCAATTGCGCAGCCGTCCGCTTCCAGCAAGGCCCACGACAATCGACGCGGAGCCAGAACACGACAATCGCATAGCGGATGTTTCCAGCGCAATCACGAAGATGTCGAAGGCCCGGCTGACAGAACGCGAGCTCACCGTATTGGCGCGGACCGCTCTTGGAGAGTCGGCGACATCGATAGCGCAAGCCCTTGGAATTGCCGAGGCAACGGTGGCCTCATACCGGAGGCGTGGATATGCGAAACTCGACGTTGCCGGAGCCTCCGACCTGCGATCGATCATTGCAGATACCGCGTATGTCTCCGCAGGCTACCCAGACCGTCAGCCGTCAGCCAGGGATAAATCCGAGGCCGTACCCAAGGGCCGCGCCTTGGGTCTCACCATCACTATGCTGCTTTTAATTGCGGTTATCTGGCCCGACCAGATTCACATTGTGGGTTTCGGCGCTGACAAATGGGCGAGCAATGTATGCAGATACGCCCTGTACGCAACCTGTGCCCTGTTACTTTTGATCAGCATTATCCAGGCAACTAAGCGGCCCAACAATCGGAAAACCGCCAGTCAAGGGTCCTTATCGCTCGAAGAGCGAGGTATAGCGCTCGGCCACCATCTCCTGTATGCAACAGGAATCGCGCACGCATGGTCATGCGCCCTTATATGGACCGGAATCGGCCTTGCACCTACTCAGTACTTTAAGAGCCGCGCGGGAATAGTCTGTCTTTTGCTTCTGTTCCTATCGTTGCTCGGACGAGAAGAGCTTTGTTCCGGCGGGGCCAAAACCATCAGAACGCCTCGATCAATTTGCAGAGCTATCTCCATCGGCGCCGGCCGCCTAGCCTCGATGGGCCCGGAAAACTACTTCTTCCTGTCGGCATCCCTCTATTTATCAGAATGGCTCGAGTCAAATAACATCACCATTCTTATAAACGCGACTGTCGTAATCCGTCCAATCATATCAATTCTAGTACTTGTTTTACTGCTGAAACACACACCGACCGAGCCATCGGAGCCCCCTTGCGGCGTCACGGATAGAGCCGTCCACTATCTAATGGGCCGGGGACTCGGCGAGCTTCAGTCAAAGATAATGATCGACCTTGTGTGCGGCTATAGCCGCCCTGCCATCTGCGAGAGAAACAGCACCACTTCAGCCACCATTTCGTCCTATAGGACTAGAACGCTCAAGCAACTTGGACTCTCCGGCATCGACGACCTGCGGGAATTGCTCCAAACAGAGGCGGGCTTTACGAGCTGAAGCAGCTTGCATCACTTTAGGTGGCAGACTCCGGGGGCAGGAATCGCCAGAATCGGCTCCAATAAAAGCACGAAGGTGATGGAGTCGGAGCATGAGCGTAAAGTTCCCTACCATAGAGAAGCGCGTCTTAGCGTCAACCCTCCCGGCCTTGGCCATAGCGATGTCCACCATAATGGCCCCAACATCAGCAAGAGCCATGTCCATCAATAACGACGAAGTCAGCATCACGGTAAGCCATAACTCAAGGAGCGGCATTTCCACCTGCTCCTGGTACAGCGAATCGCTGTCTTTTATAAGTTCAGCATCGACAAGCACTCGCAACTTCGACGGCTCAAACATCGGCCTTGAGCTAACCGCGAGCTGCTCAAAACGCGGCAACTTTACCGTTACTCTCGTGAAAGTATCCAGCGGCGGCAGCACGTCCATAGGGTCCGCTCAGTTCAATAGCAACGGTTTTACAAAAGCGACCTGGAGCAATGTCTCTCCCGGTGAATATAAATTCACATTCACCAGTTCCCTTGGCTCCTTAATTTCAACATCTGGACTGTCCATGTACAGCTGGTAAAGGGAGGGGGCAGCCATAGGAAGTGATGAATAGATTCCGCAATCGAATCAATAAATCAAAAGGAGGTCATTATGAAAAGAGAGAAGATTAAGAAGAGCATCACGACCGCAGGCTTAGCAGCGGTTATGGCATTTGGATTCGCCGTTCCAGCTTTTGCTGCGTCATTTAGAGGAATCACGCTCGGCCCGTGGTGGGAGGATACCACAATAGTCAGCGGCACAAAGTACAGTGGCTATGGCTCAGCTCTAATTTCCGTCAGCTCAACCTCAAATAACGGTGCCAACTTCTGGATTACCAAAAACGGCCAGCAATGCTCATACTCGGTCGACGTTCTCGTCGGGCAAAGCAAGGGTTCCTCATATTACGACAGCAGCATTAACGGCACGGTCGTACTTCACGCTCACCAATACGGTTATGGCCCCGGCACGGACACCGTAACCGGAAGCGTCAGCTTCAATAACTAGCCCTCGGTGCCCGGGGCTAGGGTCCTCGGGCGCGCATTCCGGCCCAAAGGAGGAAGAATGGGAGCCAGGCGAGGAATCCTCGCGCTCCAATGCATGCGCGCGTGGCGGTCGGGAGCGTGGCGACGAGCGCTTTTGGTCTTCATGGCGGTCCTCGCGGCTGGTTTCGCTCAAACCTGCCTCAGTTTTTGGGGCCACGATGCGGCCGAACTACCGGCAGCGCCGTTTGCGTGGACAGGCAATCACGGCGCCATGCAGACGCCGATTTTCGGCTTGTTCGTTTACTTCCTTATGATTCCGTGCTCCACGGCCATTTTCTCCGACCGCTTTTTCCTTGACGTGCGCCAAAAGCAAGCGAACGCGCTGATCACCAGGTCGTCCGTCGCGCGCTACGTTATCTCGACCGCGCTGGCAACCTTCTTGGCGGCGTTTCTCACCGTATTCCTCGCCCTGCTGTTCTCGCAGGCGCTGTCCTTCCTGGTGTTCCCGGCCCATGCCGCGCAGGACGCTTTCGCCGAGTTCAACACCCCAGCCTCGTACGAAATGGCCCAGGCGCCAGGAGCAGAATCCTACCTGCTCGCGGGCCTGATGGCCAAGAACCGCTGCGGCTTTAATCTCCTGATTGCCGTTTACGAAGCCTTATGGTCTGGCATCCTCGCGCTCTCCTCTTTTGCCATTTCGCTGTACGCAAGAAGAAGCCGCATCCTCATTCTCGGCGCACCCACACTCCTGCTCCTCGCGCTTTCGAGCTTTCTTCCCAACAAGGTCAACGTTATGGGCACGTACCTCGGCCTTTCTTTCATGTGGGGAAGCAAAGGTACCATGCTTGGGTTCGTAGGCCTTCCTTTCCTTGCAACAGCTGTCGCATGCGGCGCGATCACTTTTGCCCTCACGACCAAAAAGGACGTGCTGCTATGAGCACGGGAGCCGCAAGGGACATCGTATTCGACCGCGGCTGCATCGCGGCGCTTCTTTCCGTGGCCGGCTTGCGCTGCATAGAGCTCGTCTGCCTTGGATACGAAGCATTCTCAACAGTCGCAGGCAAGCTCCCGGAACTCTTCTTCGTGACCACAAGCTCCAACCTCGCGGTCTTCACGCTGGTACCGCTGGTTATCCTGCTCGGTGTTTCGGCCACAAGCCTCTGTTCCTCTCCCCTGGTACTGGTCCGCGCGCATAGCCATCACGCGGCGCTCGTCATCTGCATAAAGGTTATCGTTGTGCGCGCAGCCGTCTTCTCGCTCGCGACGGTCGTCAGCGGGATGGCGGCTGTCGCGACAAAGGGGTTTTGGGTCTTCGGCACCGCCGGAACCGTCACGTTCCTGGCCCTTGAGTCTTTGCTGCTCGCGCTCTTTAACGTTTCCTGCCAGCTCGTCATGTTGCTGGGACGTCTTGCCGGCAAGTCGCTCCTATTGGGCATCTGCCTCACCGTATGCTACGGGTCGGCCGACTATTTGGCGAGCTTCTCGCCACTACTGGACAACCCCGCACTCTACGTTGGTTGGCGCCTGACCCTACTTACCGCCGACCTTTCCGTCGTCGCCATTGCGGGAAACGCGGCCCGGCTCACGAGCATCGCCGCCGCGCTCGCCCTCGCCTGTGCCGCGGCGTCGCGCCGGCGAGAACTCCTGCCGCGGGAGGGGGATAGCGATGTCCATTAAATCGTTTAGCGTGCGCAGCCTTATCGTCCTCGCCATCGCGGCGGTAATCACGGCGGCGACGGCCGCGGGAGACGGGGCGAAAACGGTCTGGTACCTCGTGGCGGGCGGCGCTTTTGTCCCACAGGACGGCAGGGCCCCACATGTCCTGACAATGCTGACCGCGATGATCCTGCCCGCGACGTGCACCTTCGCATTCTCCGACCAGCTTGAAAACGCGACCGGCGCGGCAGCGCACCTGATTGCCCCTCGCTATGGGAGCAGGAAGGGGTGGGCGGCAGCAATCTGCGCGATGGTCGGGCTACGCCCCGCGACAGCGATGCTGTGCGCCTCGTTGTGCTGTCTTTTCCTCCCGCTTTGCATGGACTCCGGCTACGGCTACGGCTCGTTGTCGACTATGCTTCCCGCCGCAGGGCTTCTTGCTTTGCAACAAGGCATCATCGCCTTGCTGACGAATACGCTTAGCCTGCGCCTGTCCGGGACGGAGGCTTGCGCCGCGGTGCTGAGCGCTCATTTTGTCGCGCTGGCAGGTGTGGCCCTCGTTCCAGGCGCTTGGGCGAACCTACTCGCCCCGCTCGTCCCCTCCGCGCAGGCCACCGCCCTTTCATGGAGCACCGTTTTGGACTCAGCCACGTTTGCACCAGAACGGTCGGCGATCTATCTCACAGCGGTGTTCGCGGCGGCGTTGCTGCTGTCAATCAAGAGCGTATCCGCTAAAGAGCTGATGTAGGAGGCGATGCCCTGTGACCGACGGCATTATCGTCGACCACGCAACAAAGGTGATCAAGGGCAGGACAGTCCTAGACAACGTGTCCCTTGACCTGCCCAAAGGAGGAATCTACGGTTTTCTCGGCATAAACGGATCGGGCAAGACCATGCTCTTTCGCGCCGTCGCGGGGCTGATACACCTGACCGCAGGGTCGATCTCGGTCTTTGGCAAGAAGATTGGGCAGGACTGCGATTTCCCTCCGGGCCTAGGCATCTCACTCGACTCGACCGGCTTTTGGGAAGACCAGACAGCCCTTAAGAACCTCATGCTCCTAGCGTCTATTCGGGGCATCGCGGGCAGAAAAGAGGCCGAGGCGGCTATGGGGCGGGTGGGGCTCGACCCCGGAGATGCGCGCAAATTATCTGCATACAGCATGGGCATGCGGCAGCGTCTCTCGATCGTGCAGGCAATAATGGAGGGCCCTGAGCTTCTTATCCTTGATGAACCCACAAACGCGCTGGATGTCGGCGGCGTCGAAATGGTTGCAGAGATTATTCTTACTGAGAAGGCTCGAGGTTGCACAGTGCTTGTTTCATGCCACAACGAGCCGCAGATAGAGGCTTTGTTCGACAGATGTTACAACCTGTACGAAGGACGCCTTATGAACGGTGAGCGATAATGAAAAGGCGGAAGCTCCCACACCTTACGCCTAGGCTCACGGCCATTCTTGCCACGGCCCTGCTTGTGGCCTGCGTCGCGCTCGGGCTGGCAACGCGCGCAAGCCTCACCGACTTCAACAACGATTCCGACGCATTGGACAGCTTGCCGTACGTCATCGATAGCCAGCGAAGCGAGACCTTGGGCTACGACGCAAACAAAGAGGCTTTAGATTCGGCCGAGGTCGTGCTGGTGGCCACGTGCCGCGGGCGCGGAACGTATGTCTACCAATCCTTCTTGTGCGAGCTCGAGGTGGTCGAGGTCCTGCGCGGTTCCGGAGAACAGGTAGGCGACTTGATTTATACCTACGACAACCTGGCCATTGAAGAGCCGCGCAACTACTCGGGTAAGGGACAGTTCTCTACGCAGCGAGAAGTTGTCCAAATGGGGCTGGGTCCAAACGCTCGCGGCGCAGCGCCGCTGCGCGACGGGCAAACCTACCTGATCTTCCTAGCCAGAAAAGAGGGGCTCTCCTCCACAGATGAGCCGCGCTATATCCAGGTCCACAGCGTATACGCACATGTTGCGCTCGACGGGCCCGGTCATCCCGAACGGGTGCGGATACGCGGCTCTGCCCAGAACGACGATATCGAAACGATACCGTTCTGCGAAGCACGTGAGTTAGACGCCTTCGTTTGCGATGGGAACTGTCGGGGACTTTACCTCGACACATGTAGACAGATATTGAATTGTTTTGGGATTGCCAGCTGATGACAAACGGGACCGCGCTCCACAAGAGGCGTTGAGCACAAAGCATGGATCATCGGACCAGATCCTGCGTTCCAACGGCTCAAGGAAGGTCTCGACGAGCGCTACGGGGAGCTTCTGCTTGCTAAGGACTAAGCCCGCAAAACCCTTACGTGCCGCACTTGCCCCCTGCGCGGGAAACGTGCTAACCTGCCTCAGGTACTTGAGGGAGTAGTCGCAGCCGGCAGGATCGGTTGCGGCAAGTCAACATACTGGCCGCGACCGCACGCGTCGCCGCGCCTGGCTTGCCTTAATGAACGAGACTCACGTACGGCATCGCAAGGATGCTGTGCGTCGGGTCTTATTTTTTGGCCCGCCGCAGCATCGGGCAGGAGCTGCGGCGGGCTTCTTGCTGAGGGGACATACGAATAAGAGAGGGGACTTTCCGTGGAGAACGCTCACATTCTCTCACGGGAGGAGTTGATTGCCGAAACCGGCAGCGACGCCGAGCGGGGACTCGCGTCGTCGCAGGTAGAGGCTTCGCGCGCCAAGTTCGGCGCCAACTCCTTCACACAGGCCAAGGGTGACTCCCTGGCCAAGCGCATCTGGGATGCGTCGACCGAGCCGATGCTGCTCATGCTCATCTTCGCGGCCATCATCACGCTCGGCGTCAACATCGCCCGCTACTTCACGGGCGGCGAGTACAACTTCCTCGAGTGCGCGGGCATCTTCTGCGCCATCGCGCTGTCCGTGGTGATCACCATCATCACCGAGGGCCGCAGCGCGGCGGCGTTCGAGGCGCTCAACCGCATCAACGAGGACACGCTCATCAAGGTCATCCGCGACGGCGAGCCCACGCAGGTCCCGCAGCGCGACGTCGTCGTGGGCGACGTGCTTCTTGTGGAGACGGGCGACAAGATCGTGGCCGACGGCCGACTGCTCTCGAGCGTCGACCTCTCGGTCAACGAGAGCTCACTCACCGGCGAGTCCATGCCCGTGACCAAGAACGCCGACGCCAAGGTGGGCGCCGACACCCCCGTGGCCGAGCGCGCCAACATGCTCTACTCCGGCTGCTTCGTGGCCGCGGGTACCGGCACCCTGCTCGTCACCGGCGTGGGCAACAACACCGAATTCGGCCAGATCGCCATGGAGCTCGGCACCATCGAGAAGACCACGACGCCGCTGCAGGAGAAGCTCGACCGCCTGGGCAAGCAGATCACCGTGCTCGGCTGCTCGGCGGCGGGCATCGTGTTTGCCATCGAGATCGTCACCTTCTTGATGAACAACACCTTCAACTGGTCCACGGTCTCCGACGCCTTCATCACCTCGATCGTGCTGATCGTGGCCGCCGTGCCCGAGGGCCTGCCCACCATCGTGGCCGTGTCGCTCGCGCTCAACATCATCAAGATGAGCCGCGAGAACGCCCTGGTAAAGAAGATGATCGCGTGCGAGACCATCGGCTGCGTGAACATCATCTGCTCCGACAAGACGGGCACCCTCACCGAGAACAAGATGACGGTCCACACCATCTGGTCCGGCGGCGAAAAGCTCGAGCCCGCCGACCTCGCGGACCCCGTGCTGCTGCGCAACTTCTGCATCAACGGCAACGCCAACGTCACCCTTGAGGACGACGGCACCTGGAGCTTCATCGGCAACCCCACCGAGTGCTCGCTGCTCGTGGCCGCGCACAAGGCCGGCCACGACTACCAGCAGATGCGCCACGACGCCGATATCGTGCGCGTCTTCCCGTTCTCGTCGCAGAACAAGGACATGTCGACCATCGTGCGCGAGAAGGCCGACGACGGCTCCTCTCGCCTCATGCTCTACGTCAAGGGCAACCCCGAGAAGATCCTCTCCATGTGTCCGGACGTCTCCGACGAGGAGCGCGAGCGCATCGATCACCTGATGGAGGACTACCAGAGCCACGCCGGGCGTCTTCTGGGCTTTGCTCACCGCGAGCTCGCCGGCTTTGACGACGAGGCCCAGGAGGACATCGAGCGCGACCTTGTCTTCGACGGCTTCGTGGTCATCTCCGACCCGCTCTCCCCCGACGTGTACGACGCCATCCGCCGCTGCCGCGAGGCGGGCATCGAGGTCAAGATGCTCACCGGCGACAACATCCGCACGGCGCGCGCCATCGCCAACGAGCTGCACATGCTGGAGGACGGCCACATCGCCGTCGAGGCCTCCGAGATCGAGGCCATGTCCGACGAGGAGCTCACCGTCGCGCTCGAGAAGATCCAGGTCATCGCCCGCTCCACGCCGCTCGTCAAGATGCGCGTGGTCAAGCTGCTCAAGAGCCGCGGCAACGTCGTGGCCGTCACGGGCGACGGCATCAACGACGCGCCGGCCATCAAGAACGCCGACGTGGGCATCGCCATGGGCATCGCCGGCACCGAGGTCACCAAGGAGGCCTCGGACATGGTGCTTCTCGACGACTCCTTCAGCACCATCCTGAAGGCCGTCCAGTGGGGCCGCGCCATCTACGAGAACTTCAAGCGCTTCATCCAGTTCCAGCTGACGGTCAACGTGAGCTCGGTCATCGTCGTCGTGTTCTCGATCCTGGCCGGCTTCGAGGCACCGTTTACCGCCCTTGAGCTGCTGTGGATCAACATCATCATGGACGGCCCCCCGGCATTGACCCTCGGCCTCGAGCCCATCCGCGACGACCTTCTGCAGCACGAGCCCACGCGCCGCGACGCGTCGATCCTGGACCGCACGATGCTCTTCCGTATCTTCGCAAACGGCATCTACATCTCGGCGATTTTCATGGCCCAGCACTTCTGGAACTTCCTGGGCTGCGCCGAGGGCGAGAAGGCCACCGTGCTCTTCACCCTCTTCGTCCTGATGCAGCTGCTCAACGCCTTCAACTGCCGCGAGCTCAACAACGTGCCGATGCTGCGTAACGTTGGTAACAACAAGCTCATGCTCGGCGTGTTCGGGCTCGTGCTGGCCATGCAGTTCGCCATCACCGAGTTCGGCGCGGCGGTGTTCGAGACCGTGCCGCTCTCCGCTGCGCTGTGGGGCAAGATGCTGCTCTGCGCCGTGTCCGTCGTCGTGGTGGACGAGGCCGTCAAAGCCGTTCGCCGATCGATGGGCAAGTAGCGAGGCCCGTTCCAACTGCCCCGCTGGGATCGTTGGATCAAAACAGACGAAAGTCGTGACCAATAGAGCAATTGGCCGAGTAGCCACCGGTATTTGAGTAGCAAAATCCCAGTTGGGAGTCACTCAAAGACCTCGGCTACTCGGCCATCTTCAGTACTGGTCACGACTTTCGCTAGTTTTGACGTCTCGGACCGCGTTTAGAGGGCCCCGCGGACTAGAAACCCCAGAGAATGCTGCGGTAGTTGGCGCGGTCGGTCGCGCCCTCGGTCGAGATAAGAAGGACGCAGGAGCCGGGCCCCAGGCCGAGGCAGGCGGCGGCACCGGCTGCCTCACCCTCGCCTGAGAGCAATGTTGCCAAGAAACCTAAGGTCACGGCCCCCGATTCTCCCGAGACAACCGCGGGATCGTCCGGCAGCGGGTTAGCCATCACGCGCATGCCGCGGACCGCGACCTCGTCGGGCACGCTGGCGAAGAAATCGGCGTGGCGCTCGAGCTGCTCCCAGCCCACTCCACAGGGCTCTCCGCAGGCAAGGCCCGCCATCATCGTGGGCAGGTCCCCGCCCACCGCGTGGAGCTCGCCGTCGCGCGCCGCAGCGGTGCGGTACACGCAGTCCGCCGCATCGGGCTCCACGACGCAGATTCTCGGCTTCCGCTCTCCGTAGTAGCTGGCGAGAAACCCTGCGACCGCCCCGGACATGGCTCCTACCCCCGCCTGCAGGAACACGTGCGTGGGCACCTTCCCGCCCAGCTGCTGGGCGGCCTCCAAAGCCATCGTGGTGTAGCCCTGCATGATCCACGTCGGGATTATCTCGTAGCCATCCCACGAGGTGTCCTGGACCAGGACCCAGCCGTTGCACTCGGCCTGAGCCGCTGCGTAACGGACCGCGTCGTCGTAGTTAAGGTCCAGGATTTGTGCCTGGGCACCTTGCGCCCGGATGTTCTCCAGGCGCTCCGCTGAACTGCCGCGAGGCATATAGACCACGCAGCCCACGCCCAGCATGCGCGCCGTCCACGCCAGCCCCCGGCCATGGTTTCCGTCCGTCGCGGTCACAAACGTCAGATCGCGAATCTTCTCGGCAACATAAGGCGAGGTCAAGAGGCCGAAACTCAGTTCGGAAGGATAGATGTCCAACCGTTCGCCGATTACACGGGCCACGGCATAGCTGCCGCCCAAGCCCTTGAAGGCATTGAGGCCGAAGCGGGCGCTCTCGTCCTTGACCCACACCTTGGCCACACCCAGCCGCGCCGCCAATGCATCAAGCGATACGAGCGGCGTGGGATCGTAGCCCGGGATGCCTCGATGGAAGCGGAGCGCCGCCTCAGCCGAGGCCTTGCCAAACGTCGCGTCCCCGCGGGTCCCGTGCTTCTCGCCGTCGTTGGGCACCATGCCAAACTCGATCGCCATGGCCGCTACTCCCCTGCCGCTGTCGTCGTCGCGGACTTGCGCTCATCCCACGAGATGATCGCGCGTACCGCGACGAAGCTCACCACGATAGCGATTGCCGCCGTAATGGCCGCGATGATGATGTAGTGCAGGTCGCCCGTCTCTGGCTCAAGGTACTGCAGGAAAGTGAGAAGGCCTGAGCACGAGGTGGGAATGAAGGCCCGCAGACCAAAAATGCCCCCGAACAGGCCGGCTGCAGCCGCGCCGATTGCCGTTCCCACAAGCACGCGTGGACGCTCAATGAGCGAGCCGTAGAACGCAGGCTCAGTTACGCCGCAGAGGCCCGTGATGCCAAACGAGGCGATAAGGCCGCGCTGCGACTTGTCGCGCTGCGCCGTAGCAACTGCCAGGGCGGAGGCGCCGATGCAGAGGTTGGAGACAAAGCCCACGCCACCGGTGATCGCGTCGTAGCCCAAGGTGGCGAGCAGCTGAAGCTGGAGCGGCTCCCATGCCTTGTCGAGGCCGAGCATGACCATGTAGGGGTAGGCCACGCATAGCAGCGGCTGCGCCAGGAATCCCAGCGTGTCGCAGATCCACTGGACACCCACGCCGACGGCATCGGAGAGCTCGGTGCCGATGGGGCCGAGCACGATAAGCGTCACGGGCACGGTAATGAGCATCGTGACCAGCGGCGTCATGAAGAACGTGATCACCTGCGGCATGTGCTTGCTCACGAAGCGGTACACGAGCCACATGAAGAAGACGCCCAGCACAATAGGGATGATGCTCGAGGTGTAGTCGACCTGCGGCACCGCGATGCCGAAGAAGTCCGTCACGCCGCCGCCCTGGAAGCGCGTGCAGACCATGATGCCGCCCAGGAGCATGCCCAGAATCGGCTGCATGTTGAGCTTCTTGCACAGGGAATAGCCCAGGTAAATGGGTATGTAGTTGAACGCCGCGCTAAAGAAGCACAGCAGGAACTGCGCCGTACCGGAGTCCGTGGACACGCCGAAGTAGTTGACGAGAAGTGTCTTGACCGCGAGCACCATGCCGCCCACGGAGAGCGCCGGCACGATGTCCATAAAGACCGGAGCCACGAAGTTGCTAAACGCCGTGAGCGGGCTCTGCTTGCCCTCGCCGCTCGTGGGGGCACCCGTCTCAGGCACGACCTCGGCGGGCGCGGCCGCCGCCGCTGCCGTGCCAGGACGCAGGTCGCGGTCGGGGTCCCAGCCTGCCGTGGCCACAAACTCGTCGAAGGCACACTTGATGTCCGGCCCAATGATGAGCTGCGCCGCGTGGTCCTTCTTCACGAGGCCGGCGCATTCTGGCAGGTGGCGCAGGGCCTCGGTGTCCACCAGCGACTCGTCTTTGTAGCTCACACGCAGGCGCGTGATGCAGTGCGTCACGTAGGTGAGGTTCTCTTTACCCCCGAGCGCCTCCAGGGCCTGTTTGGAAAACTCGCTGTACTTCCCCATGATGTTCTCCCCTCTTCCCCCATGACAAGGCCTGACCCTCCCGTTAGGTGGGCCTTGTCAGCAATGGGCTCTGTTATTCAAAGGTTGATACATTGATGACGTAGCGTCCGAACCTGAGAGGCTACTCGCTCTCCTGCATCAGCTGTTTGGTGTAATCGCGGTACCAGTACCAGCTTTTCTTTGGGATGCGGCGCAGGCCGTTCTCGTAGTCCACGCGGACGAGGCCGTAGCGCTTCTGGTAGCCGTTGATCCAGCTGTAGAGGTCCATCGTCGACCACACGTAGAAGCCGCGGACGTTAGCGCCCTCGTCGATGGCCTGGACCATATAGTCGATGAAGCGCTTGAGGATGCCGATGCGCTCGTCGTCCTCCACGTAACCGGTGGCGTCGGGCTCCTCGTACATGCCATGGCCGCACTCGGCGATGTAGACGGGCACGTCGCCGTAGTCGCGCTTGATGCCCATCAGGGTGTCGTACATGCACTTGGGGTAGATCTCGCGGCCCCACTTGTTCTTCTCGACGGCCGGGTCGTCGATGGTCTCGAACCAGCCGCCGATCGATGTACCCTCTTTGACCTTCGACGCTGAGCCCTTGCGGTTGACCTTGAACTGAGTCACGCCGTCGGTGTTTACCTGCACGTTCTTGCGGGTGTAGATGTTTTGGGCGAGAAGGTCGCCGCGCCCGCCCGCAATGATCTTCTCGTCGCCGGGCAAAACGAAGCCGAGGTCGATGCCCTTTTCTTCCAGCGCGGCGCGCAGGTCGTGGGGCCAGCGGCCGAGAAGGGCGGGATCCAGGACCCAACGCACGTAGAAGAGCTCGGCGTAACGCAGAGCCTTTTGGTTGGCGGGGTCGTCGTAGGGGGTCTGGGCATATCCCGAGTCCTGGTCGATGCCGATCTGGCCCTCGTAGCCGCCCGCACGAAACTCGGCGACGGCCAGGGCGTGGCCCAGCATCACGTGATAGGACGCGCAGGCGTAGCGCTGCAGGTCTGCCACAAAGGGCGGATAGTCGGCGGCCAGGTAGCTGCAGTAGGTGTAGTAGGCGGGCTCATTCACCGTGATCCAGAGCTTGACCTGATCGTGGAAGGCGTCAAAGCACACGCGGGCGTAGCGGGCAAAGTCATAGGCCGCCTCGCGGTTCTCGAAGCCGCCCTTGGCCGCCACGTAGTCCGGAATGTCGTAATGGAAGAGCGTGACCAGGGGCTCTATGCCCAGGCTGCGGCATTCGTCGAACAGGCGGCGATAGAAGGCGATGCCCTCGGCGTTGGGCTCGCCGTCCGCCGTGGGAAGGATGCGCGACCACGAGATGGACAGGCGGTAGGTGTTCTGGCCGCCCTCGCGCTGCAGGCGCAGGTCCTCGGCAAAGCGGTGGTAGTTGTCGCAACTCACGGCACCCGTGATGCCGCCTTGGTTGGCCGGGCTCTCCAAAAAGTCGTCCCACTGGCTGTTGCCGCGGCCTCCCTCGTGTGCCGCGCCCTCGCACTGGTAGGCCGCCGTGGCCGAGCCCCACAGAAAGTCCTTGCAAATCTTATGCTTCACGGTCTTCTCCTCTCCGAAGGAGCGTTAAATGCGCCGCAGATAGACGTGTGGTGCAAAAGCAATGCTACAGGTTGGCGATCAGCTGCTTGTACACCTCGAAGGCAAGCTCAACGTCGGCCACGGGGGTGTGCTCGTTGGTCATGTGTGCGAGCTTGTAGGGGCCGGGGCCGAAGCCGATGGTGGGCACGCCGTGGGCGACGGGCGTGATGCCGTTGGTGCCGAAGTCCCAGAAATCGAATTCCGTGGGGCCATGGCCGTAAACCTCGGTGTACGCGTCGATGAGGGCCTGCGAGATCGGCGCGTCCTCGGCGGTCTTCCAGGGATCGTGCATGGGCTCGTAGTGCAGCGCGCGGCCCTTCCAGCTCACGTGGTCGAGGCAGCCGACCTCCCAGGTGGCGTCCTTGCCGGCCACGAGCCCGTCCATCTCGGCGCGGACCTGGTCGAGGGTCTCGCCGAGCGCCAGGCGGCGGTCAAGGTAGATCGAGCACTCGGACGGCACGGCGTTGAGTGAGGCGGAGACGCACGAGATGTCGGAGAGGACCACGGTACCGTGCGGGGCATCCGGCTTGTAGAGACGCGCGTTCAGCGCCTCGACGCGGCTGATGATCTCGGCCATCTCGTAGACCGCGTTCTTGCCTTTCTCGGGCGCCGACCCGTGGGCCGAGACGCCGTGGGTTTTGATGCGGACCTGCGCCTTGCCCTTATGGCCCAGCGTGATGAGGTTGCCGCTCGGCTCGCAGATGACGGCGAAGTCGGGCTTGAGGCCCGTGTCGCCATAGAAGAGCTCGAGGTTGACGCCGTCGCAGTACTCCTCGCAGACGGTGCCGGTCACGTAGACCGTCTTGCCGTCGAGAAGGCCGGCGTCGCGCGCAGCGGCCGCGGCGTAGACGCTCGCGCACAGTCCGCCCTTCATGTCGACGGAGCCGCGCCCCCACAGCTCGCCGTCGACGATCTGACCGCCGAAGGGGTCGTGTTCCCAATCCTGGGGATCGTTGACCTGCACGGTGTCCATGTGGCCGTCGAAGTGGATGACCTTGGGTCCGTCGCCGATGCGGCCCACGGCGTTGCCGGTCTCGTCGATGTAGGCCTCGTCGTAGCCGAGCTTGTTCATCTCGGACACCACGAGCTCGGCCATCGCCCCCTCCTCGTCCGAGTAGCTGCGGGTCTGGACGGCCTTTTGCAGGAAGCTGATCAAGTCGCTCATGCGTACTCCAATCTTTTGAGGGGCGGTGTGGGGAGATGCGCGGGCCCGTTCCCGCCCTTATTACGACTTGATATAGTTTTATTCGCATTAGCGCGTTGGTTCTATCATCTTCTGTGCTGTTTTATATTGCGATATTGACCGCTTGCGTTATATATGACAGTTTGTTGTCAGCGCCACTACGCCTTTGTTTCGCCCAAAGCACGCGGAGGAAACCATGCAGGTTTACGACATCCCCATCGACGAGCGCGGCCGCGAGTCCACGCCGCACGGCACGTTTGCCTTCCCGCTTGCCATCTACACCACGCGCATCCAAAGCAACGTGCTGGGCTACATCACCTGGCACTGGCACCCCGAGCTGCAGTTTTGCATCGTGATCAAGGGGCAGGTGGAGTTCTTTGTCAACCAGGAGTCGTTTACTTTAGGGCCTGGCAAGGGCATCTTTGTAAACTCCGAACAGCTTCACATGGCGAGAAACGCCGAAGGCTTCGACAGCACTTACGCCTGCCTGGACTTTGATGCGCGCATGGTCTCTGGTTTTGCCGGCAGCGCCGTGGGCACCAAGTACGTTGCCCCCTACCTGGGCAAAGCCAGTTGCGCAATGTGTCTTTTGGACCCCAGCGTGACATGGCAAAAGGACGTGCTTGAGCAGCTGATGGAGGTCTACGAGAACTACCACGGCGCAGCGCCAGATGAGCTTGAGATGACGATTTTGCTCTGCAGCGCCTGGCAATCGCTGGTCAAGAACGCGTTGAGCCTGGCGGCGGCAGGCGAGGCTAAGCCCATAAAACCGCAGGTCAAAGAGATGGTTGACTACATTGGCGAGCATTACACGCAGGCAATCTCGCTCGAGGACGTGGCGCGGCACGTCAATCTATCGAAGGCCACATGCTGCCGCGACTTCAAGGCGCAGCTAGGCCACACCTTGTCTGAACACATCCTCAGTATGCGGCTGCAGCAGGCCTCGAGGCTTCTGCTTACGACCGAGATGAACATCACCGACGTAGCCCTGGCCTGCGGTTTTGGCAGCTCGAGCTACTTCATCATGAAGTTTAGGAAGAGCGCGGGCGTCTCGCCGGCGGTATGGCGCAAGCGACAGATCGCCGCGGCAAACGAGACCCTGCTCACGATGTAGGGAGAGGGACCGGGATGGTTTTTGCATTGAGCCGCAGATGATCGACGTGCTGCCGCAGCTGTGCGTGGCCGTCGTCGAAGTGTAAGGACTGGATAACTCGCTGCCGGAGCGGCCCGAGGTCGGCACGCTGCTGGATGCCGCGGTGGCCGACGCACAGGCGTGGCTGGACGGCGGCGCCAAAGCGAGAACGGCAAGGTGGACGCAGTCGACGGTCTTGACCTGCTCTTCCCTATCGATGGTTTTCTCGACATCAACGAAGACCAGGTCACGGCAGCCTGCGAAGAGTTTACGGGGCATCTGCGGGCTATCTTCTGCTGCGAGGCGGCCTTCTCCCTGCACGCCCGCTGGCCTTTGCCGACCGCATAGCCCAAAAGGCAAGGGCCTCATCCGTTAGGCGTCGCGCAAGCCATTGCTCGACAAAAATCCCCCTCTCCAGGTTCTTTGCACGTACGCCTCCAACACATCGTCGTGATCCCCAGCCGTCAAGGCCGTTCGCCGATCGATGGGCAAGCAAACGGCCCCTTTGGCCGGCACGCAGGTCTACGCGCGGCGACTCGCGGGTAGACCTGCAACATCGACGAGGGAGTAGTGGCGCGGCCGGCGAGACGGGCCGCGCGATGCGACCAACATGCTGGCCACACGGCCTGGCGCATCTTAATCAACGAGACTCGTGGCTTCGCGGGCAGGCGCCTGCAGGGTCACGGGTCTTTTTTTAGCACGGTTCCCCGGTCCCCAGTCGATATGTACGTGAGCAAAGGGAATGCGGCGGGGGCCGCATTAACGAGAGGGGCTTCATGGACCTGTTCGAGCTGTTACTTCTGGCGGTGGGGCTCTCGATGGACGCGTTCGCGGTGTCCGTGTGCAAGGGCCTCGGCATGCGAAAGGTCAACGTCAAGGTCGCGGTCGTGTTAGGACTGTTCTTCGGTGGGTTCCAAGCGCTCATGCCCACCATCGGCTGGGCACTGGGCAGCCAATTCCTCTGGCTCATCGCGCCGATAGACCACTGGATCGCGTTCGGGCTTCTTGCCTTTATCGGCGGAAAGATGCTGTGGGACGCGGCGCGCGAGGAGGACGGCGACGCAGGCGACGACGACGCGGAGCGGATTGACCTTCGCGAGTACCTGATGCTCGCAGTTGCGACGTCCATCGACGCCCTGGCCGTTGGCATCTCGTTCGCCGCACTCTCGGTGAACATCGTGGCCGCGGCGTCGTTCATTGGCGTCATCACGTTCGGCTTCACGCTGGTCGGCGTCGCCGTTGGGCACTATTTCGGGTCGCGCTACCAGAAGCCCGCCACCATCGTTGGCGGCTGCGTCCTCATTTTCATAGGCGCGAAGATTCTCGTGCAGCACCTGTTCCTGTGATTCGGGCCGCGCGGGGGCACGCTCCTATGCAGAAGCTCGAAATAGTTTTCTGAAAAGCCTCCGAAAACCCGCTTGAGGGCCCTCGCCACAAGTGGATATGACAAAAACGACGAAAGTCGGGAGCAATATTGGGAAAAGCCGAGTAGCCGCCGTTTTTAGATGCTCTCCAACTGGGGTTTTGCCTTCGAAAAACGGTGACTACTCGGCCAAACGCAAAACTGCTCACGACTTTCGTGTTTTTTAGTGGTGGAAGAGCCTCATGTGGGTGAAGGCCATGGCCATGTTGTACTTGTCGG
>CAZEHG010000014.1:0-21409 GCA_964512475.1 uncultured Atopobium sp. | reverse complement strand
CGGTCGGCGTTCCTGCAGGCAATGGGGATCACCTTGGCGATAACCCAGCCGGCGATGTAGCCGAGGACGGTGGAGAGGACGAGGCCGTAGATAACCTTCATCCACTCGCCCATGTTCACGCCGTCGAGGCCGCCGGAGACGGCAAGCGCCGAGCCGGTGAGGCCGGCGATAAGGGCATGGGACTCCGAGGTCGGGATGCCGAAGACCCAGGCCGCGACACCCCAGGCGACGATGCCGACGGTGGAGGCGGCCAGCGCGATCATAGCCAAGTGTGAGTCGCCGCCGAAATCCACCATGCCCGAGATGGTGTCGGCGACGGCCGTCGAGATGAAGGTCATCGCCACCAGGCCGATGAAGTTGCAGATAACGGACATGAGAATGGCGTCGTCGATGTCCATCGAGCGGGTGCCCACGACCTCTGCGATGGCGTTCGCGGCATCGGTTGCGCCGTTCACGAATATGGTGCCCAAAACGAGCACCATCACCAGCACAAGGAAGGGATTGGAGGCCAGGAGGCCGATGAATTGACCGAGGGTAATCAAGTGCACTCTTTTCCACATATGCGCGAAAATCCGATGCGCCCCAGTACTGTCATGCTTATGTAAGCACTTGTTAAGAATACCGTAATGTTCAGGTTCGAGAGGCAACGTCAGGCCGCAGGGGCTTTTGTAAAGCGAAGGCTTACATTCAGCTTACATTCGATAGGGGAAGAAGGGCACAGCGCCGAGGAAGCGCGGACTTATATACTCGTTATGCCGCATTCAAGGACGGCGCCGGTTGACGAGGGAGTGGGCTGTGGCACGGACGCGAGGCGCGAGGGAGCCCGGGATAGAGATGCTGAGGCTGGTGGCAGCCGCCGGCATCGCCTCTTTCCACACGTTCATGCCTTGGTTCGACGCCATGACCAGCCGCATCGGGCTGGGCGCGGAGCTCGCGGCACAGCCGGCCGCAGCGGCGGCCCTCGGCGTCGTCAACCTGCTCGGTGCCTACGGCAACAACGTCTTCTTCCTCATCTCGGGGCTCTTCCTGGTGCCCGCCGCGGCGAAGGCGAGCGGCGATGCGGGCTACTGGGGCGCCCAGGTGAGAAAGACCGCCCGGCGCGGCGGGTCGATCCTGGTTGCCGTTGCTTTCTACGCGGCAGTCGCGCTCTTCGTGAGCACGTTCATCGTCCCCATCGAGGACGTCGCCTTCGGCCAGGTCGGCTGGCTCACGTCCGGCCTCGAGTTCATCTGGGTCTACCTCGCCCTCACGGTGCTCGCGCCCGTCATCGGCTGGTGCTGGCGTCGGGTCGAGCGGCACGGCGCGGCCGTCGGCGCGCTTCTCGCGGCGGTGTTCGCGGTGAACGCCTACATCGCGTTCTGCTCGCAGGCGCCCGACGACGCCGGCTTCCTCGACTGGCGAAAGCTCATGAGCGCCGTGACCTACTTCGCGGCCTTCGTCACAGGGGCCTACCTGAGCGAGAGGAGCCGCGACCGCAGAAGAGCGGCCACGGCGCTGGGAATCGTCGCAGCCGTCGCCGTGGCCTTGGAAGGCGCCTGCGCCCTCACGGGCGAGCTCGAGCTCATGTGGGACCTCTCGTACAAGTCGACGTCGTTCGTCTCGTTCGCGCTGGCCGCGGCATCGGTGGCCTTCGCCCGCCCCGGTATGGACGGCGGCGAAGGGAGAAGCCCGGCCGCAAGCGGGCCGAAGGAGGGCGCGCGAGCCTCCGCGGAGACCTCGCAGGGCGCCCTCGCCCGCCTCGCCGTCACGGCGGCGCCCGGCATCCTCGGCTTCTACATCGCGCAGTCGAACTTCTCGTCGCTGTGGTGGCCCGTCTTCACGGACCTCACGGGGCAGGCCCTCGAGGCCTACGGCACCGGAGCCTTCTTCGCGGCCGGGTTCGCGCTCAGCTTAGGCCTCCTCGCCTCGTTGCTCGTGTTCGACCGGCTCGTGCGCGCGCCGCTGTTCGGGAAGCTCGGCCTCGCGTAAAGAGGCACGGTGGCGCGGTCCCGCCCGTCGCCGGCGCCGCACGCCGGATCTACG
Organism: uncultured Atopobium sp.; assembly: GCA_964512475.1. Lineage (GTDB taxonomy): Bacteria > Actinomycetota > Coriobacteriia > Coriobacteriales > Atopobiaceae > Paratractidigestivibacter. The sequence goes on along the minus strand of CAZEHG010000014.1, from coordinate 19,387 downwards.
CCCCTACGCGCTCTTCTTCGAGCGCGGGCGGGGTATGCGCTTCTTCGCCCCCGCGAGGGCGCCCGTCGGGACCGAGATCTCGAAGCCGAGCAGCACGTTGATGATCCACACAAAGAAGACCAGCACCAGGATCGGAATCACACAGCAGGTCACGATCATGACGGCGAACGCCTCGACGAGGCTCGATACCCACGACTTCGCGGTGTCGAGCACCCCGGCGACGCCGGAGGTGACGCCCTCCACGGCGCTCGAAGCCGCATCGGCGGCGTCGTTGGCGAGGTTGCCCGCCCAGTCGACGAACTGGTCCCAGAGGTTGTCGGAGCTGTCGGCGGTTGACTGCGCGGCGGTATCCTGCGAGGACGCGTCGCTCAAGGCGGCGGAGTCGTCGCTCGCCGACTCGCCCGTCTGCGCGCCGGAGCCGATCTGCGCAGCGACGCCCGACGCGTCATAGGCGTAGGTCTGCTCGATCATGCCCGACACGCGCACGCTCAGGGGGATGACGAAGCAGAGCGCGACGGCGAACAGCGCGAGCCGGATGGCCACCGAGAGTGACTTGGCGCGCAGCGGCGAGTCAGCCCGCAGCCACACGAAGGCGACGGCGGCGGCGCAGGCGATCGGCGCCACCACGCGGCACGCCGCGAGCCCCAGGATGGTAAGAAGGTACTTCTCCAGGTAAATGGCGCCGAGCACGATCGCGAAATCGGCCGCGAGGTCCACGAGCTTGTCGGCGATGGGGCTGCCGACGTCGCCTGGGAGCAGCGTGATGGCCACCGAGGCGGCAGTCGACGAAGCGATGAGCGCGGTCACGTTTCCTGCCTTGGAGTCGAGCTGCTCGATGCTCGCGGCATGCGTCTGGGTCGACGAGGCGTACTCGGCCACAGGGAAGGCGCAGAGAAGCGCGACGACGACGCAGACGATGGTCGCGACGACGCGCGTCCGCGTCGAGAAGCCCGCGGGCGCGACCTCGGCCAGCGCCGTGTCCGCGAACGCGCGGGCTGCCCCGTCGATTGCGTCGCCCCCGGCATCCTTGCGAGGGACGATCCCGTTGTCGTTTTCCATGTTCAGGTCCTTCCCACGTCTTGTCCTGATCGACCGGCCCGCCGGTCCGCGCGTCTAGCTCTTGAAGTGCTTGCCGCCGGAACGCCTCGTCGGCACCGGCGCGGACGAGGGCGGGGCCGCGGGCTCCCACGCGTCGTCTTCAGCCGCGAAGCCGTCCTGCGCGCCATCGTCGCCCCAGGGTTCGCCGGCGAGCACGCGGCCGCTGTCCTCCGCCGCCCCGTTGCGGCGACGACGCGCCCCGCGCACCAGCAGCGCGATGACCACGGCCAGGGCAACGACGACCGCCGCGGCGATGGCCACGTGCAGCGGGTCGCGCAGCCAGCTCCTCGCGAAGAGCACGGCAGACCAGCTCAGGGCCTTCTCGGTGGCCACCGGCACGCTGCCGAGATAGCGCCCCTGGTAGCTGATGCTCGCCTCGCCGAGCGGGGTCTTCTCCTCGACCGGCGCGGTGAGCGACGCCGGCAGGTCGACGGACACGTCGAGGTCGGAGAGCCCGACACCGACCGGCACAAACGCCGTGACTCCCACGGTCGAGACGACCGCGACCGACGTGCCGTCCTCCGAGAGCGTGACGCCCACGCGCCCGAGCTCGTCGCCCGCCGAGACGACCTCGCAGGTCTGCCAGGCATCGAAGCCCCATTCGAGCAGGTCGCGCATACCGTAGAAGTTGGAGGTCGGCTCCCCGTAGGCGGCGTCGTTCTGGCCTCCGAGGGTCACCGCCACCAGGTGGCGGCCGTCCTTCTCGGCGGCAATGGCCAGGCATTTTCCGGCCTCGTCGGTGTAGCCCGTCTTGCCCACGATGTCGACGCCCTCCATGTAGGCGTCGCTTGAGGGCACGATGAGGTAGTCGGACGTCTCGAGCGTGCGCTCTACGTTCTTGTTCGTGGCGGGCAGGACCCACTCGGAGCTCCCGGCGATCTCGCAGAACGTCGGCTGCTGCAGCGCAGCCTCGAAAATGCGCGCCAAGTCGCGCGCCGTGGTGTAGTGGTCGTCCTCGTGCAGGCCGCACGGCGTGGAGAAGTGCGTGCCCGTGCAGCCGAGCTCGGCGGCCTTGTCATTCATCATGGTGATGAAGTTCTGCCAGGTACCGCCCACATAGCGCGCGAGCACATAGGCCGCGTCGTTGCCCGAGGGAATGAGCATGCAGGCCAAGAGGTTGCGCACAGAGATCTGCTCGTCGACCAGAAGGCCGCTCATCATGCTCTCCTCGCCGAGCATCTCGAGGTCGCTCGACTGGACGGTAACGACGTCGTCGAGGTTCGCGTGCTCCAGCACGACGAGGGCCGTCATGACCTTGGTCGTGGAGGCGGGGTAAGCCTTCTCGTCGGCATTGTTGGCGTAGAGGACCTCGCCGTTGTCCTGGTCGATGAGGATGGCCGAGGTCGTGTGGGTGTCCGGGGTCTCGGTCGGGTTGTAGAGCGCCTCGCCGTCGGTCGATATGGTAAGGCCCGTCGCGTCCCAAGCGAAGGCCGAGGCGGCGAGCGCCGGGGTGAGCGCGCAGCTCAGCGCCACAAGGGCGACGAGAAGCACGCGGGCTGTTCTTTTGCGGTTCCGAGAGGTCAAGGGCGCTTCTTCCTAACGGGGCTTTCGGTCGCTTTGAGTCTAGCCCAATTGCGGGGCCCCGACCCGAGCCGCGGCGGCGCTCGACCAAGGCACCATGCGCAGGGCCGGCCCGACGGCGGCGCACGCACAAAGAAGCCCCGCGACGCGAATGGGTGATTCGCGGCGCGGGGCTTCTTCGCGACGGTGCGGCTATGCGGCAATCCGGCAAGGGAACGAGCAGAACGGGGCCTAGCCCTCGACCTTTTTCAGGCGCTCATAGACGTCGATGAAGTCCTCGGCGATGATGCGGAAGGACTCGGCGCCCATGAGCTGGTCCTCGGCGTGCATGAGCAGCATCGAGAAGTTCACGGACTTGCCGCCGGCATCGTTGGCCAGAAGCTGCAGGTGCACGTTGTGGCCCTCGACGTAGGCCTCGGAGCCCTGCTCGATCATCTGGCGGGCGGCGTCGAAGTCGCCCTCCTTGGCCTTGGAGATGGAGTCGATGTACATGGACTTGGCCATGCCGACGTTGGCGATGATCTGGAAGCAGACCTCTTCCATGTCGAGGGGCTGCTCGGCGGTGTTCTCGTCAGCCATGGCTACTCCCCGATCAGCGCGAGCGCGTCGGCCAGGATCTTCTTCGCGTTCATGCGGCCGTAGTCGACCATGGCGATGACGGCCACGGGCTTGCCGCCGGCAGCGGCCTCGGCGTCCTTCTTGGCATAGGCGATCTGCGGGCCGAGGAGAAGCACGTCGGCGTCGTCGACCTTCTCGAGCGCCTTGTTGAGCGGGTTGGCCTGGATGGTCACGTCGAGACCCTGGGCCTTGGCCTCGGCCTGCATCTTCTGGACGAGCAGGCTGGTGGACATGCCGGCGTTGCATGCGAGCAGGATAGTCTTCATTTCAAGCCCCTTTCTGTGGGACGGACCTTGCGTGCAAGGTTAGCGGTTGTGGCGGGCCCGGGCCCTGGCAAACCCGGGCCCGCCGGGAAAGAAAGGACGTGCGGGGTCGCGCGGTTCGGACGGGTTCGGCCCGCGCCTGCCTGCGCTACTCCTCGACGGCGCCCGCAAGCTCGGCCTGCTTGGCGGCCACGCGCTCGGAGACCTTCATGAAGGGCAGGTAGATGGCCATGGCCAGCGCGATCTCGATGACCTGCCAGATGGCCGCGCGGAAGTCGCCGCCGGTGGCCAGGAAGGCGGAGATGACGGCCGGGGTGGTCCAGGGGACCTGGACGACGCAGGGGCTGATGATGCCCGCGCAGGTAAGGCCGTAGGTCGCGGCGATGAGCAGGTCAGGGACGAGCACGAACGGGACCATCAGGGGCAGGTTGAAGACGATCGGGTAACCGTAGATGACGGGCTCGTTGATGTTGAAGAGGCCCGGCAGGATGGCCATCTTGGCGACGGTCTTGCTGGTCTTGCTCTTGGAGAAGATGAACGTGTCGAGCAGCAGGGCCAGGGTGCAGCCGGAGCCGCCGATAAGGGCGAAGCTGTTGACGATCTGCATGTTCATGTAGTGGTCGGCAGGGATGGGCTGGCCGGCGGCGAAGGTGGCCATGTTGTCGACGATGAGCATGGTGAGGATCGGCTCGGCGAGGACGCCGGAGATGGTGGACTGGTGGATGCCCAGGCAGAAGAGCAGGTTGGCCAGGGTGTAGATCAGCACGACCGCCCACGGGCCGGCGTTCATGATGCCCTTGAGGGGGCTGGAGATGCAGGTCGAGATGATCGTCATGAGATCGGTCGAGAAGGCGCCGGCGAGCACGGCGGCAACGACGCCGCAGACGGAGAGGGTGAGCAGCATCGGGATCATGACGTTGAAGGACTCGGCGACCGCGGGAGGAACGCCCTCGCCGAGGTTCACCTTGAGCTTGTCGATGCCGGAGACCTTGATGAAGAGCGTGACGGCAAGAAGCCCGACGATGATGGCTCCGAACAGGCCGTTCGTGCCGGTGTTGGTGGTGGAGAGCACGCCGGAGGCCTCGGCGCCGGTGAGCGCGTAGCCGTCGGAGAGCTTGACGCCCAGGTCGGCGACCGCGTAGCTCATGCTGTCGGCGAGCTTGTCGCTGGCGTTGGTGGCGACGAGGAAGTTGCCGAGGGTGGCGGTCACGGCCTGCGGCATCATGATGATGAACGAGGAGATGCCGACGACGACACACGCGATCGCGTTCTCGAAGCGCTTGTTCACGGCCAGGCAGTAGCCGATGAGGCCCGCGAGGATAAGCGCGCAGGCCGAGAGCGTGCCCAGCGTGACCGCGGAGCCCCAGCCCTGGACCGCGGCGAGCTCGGCCGACCCGTCCTCGAAGAACAGCGGGAACACCACGTTGTTGATCAGGACGGCGATGCCGGCCAGGATGTAGAGCGGCGTGATCGTTGCGAACGCGTCGCGCAGGGTGCGCAGGTGGACCTGATTGCCTACCTTCGCGGAGACTTCGGCGAACTTATCGAGAAACGCCTTTCCCTTTCCTTCTGCCATATTCTTACTCCCCTTCTTTCACGGTGAAGACGCGCGATGTCGCGACGTCCCTTAGCCAATTCGCGGACTTCTTGAGGCGGCGAGCATAGCCGTTCTCCAAGTCGACCTCAACGAAGCCGTAGCGGTTCTTGAATGCGTTGGACCAGGACCAGTTGTCGATGACGGCCCAGTAGTGGTAGCCAACGAGGTTAGCGCCGTCGGCGATGGCGCGCGCGATCCACGCAAGGTGCTCACGGACGAACTCGATGCGGTAGTCGTCCTGGATGACGCCGGTCTCGGGGTCGCGGAAATCCCATTCGTGCTCCACGCCCATGCCGTTCTCGGACACGTAGAACTCGAGCTCGGGGTAGTCGCGCTTGAGGCTCATGCCGAAGTCGTAGATGCCCTTGGGGTAGATCTCCCAGCCGCGGCTCTTGTTCATCTTCGCCTCAGGCCACAGATAGGGCTCGGCGAAGACGGGGCATCCGTAGTCGTCGACGTCGCGCGAGGGCGCCTGGACGCGCACGGGGCGGTAGTAGTTGCAGCCCAGCCAGTCGACCTTGCCCTGGGCGAGGACCTGCTCGTCGCCGGGGCGGATCGGCAGCTCAACGCCGCGCTCGGCGAGCGAGTCGAGCACGTCGGCGGGCAGCTCGCCCTTGGTCACGAGGTCGAGCCACCAGCGATTGTTGATGCCGTCGGTCATGCGCACGGCCTCGAGGTCCGCCTCGCTCGGGTTCTCGCGGGTATAGGGCGGGGTGAAGCAGTTGATGAGGCCGATGCGCGCGTCGTCGCGCATGAGGCCGTCCGCCTTGGCGCGGCGATAGGCCGCCACGGCCAGGCTGTGCGCGACCGAGATGTTGTACTGCACCGCACGCGCGCGGTTGAAGTTGCGCAGCTTTGGGTACCAGACGCCCTGCTCGTAGCGCTGCTCAGGCTCGACGATGGGCTCGTTGAAGGTGAACCAGCAGCGGATCTCCTTGCCGAAGGCGGCGAAGGCCTTGGCGGCGTAGTTGGCATACGCCTCGACGACCTCGCGGTTCTCCCATCCGCCGCGGCGGAAGAGATACGCAGGCATGTCGAAATGGTACAGATTCACGAAGCACTCGATGCCGGCCGCGGCCGCGTCGGCGAAGAGCTCGTGGTAGTACTTCTCACCCTCCGGATTGACGTTGCCGTCCGCGTCGAGCAGGCGGCTCCACTGGATCGAGGTGCGGAAACTCGTGAGCCCCAGGTCCTTCAAGATCTCGAAGTCCTCGTTGTGGCGGCGCGTGAAGTCGTTGCCGCCGTAGGAGCCGACGCGGTTATGGAACGCGTCGAGGTCGAGGTTGCTCCAAAGGTCCCACAGGTTCTCGAGCTTGCCGCCGCTGCGCCACTCGCCCTCGGTCTGAGGTCCGGACATCGCCGCGCCGAAGAAGAAATCCTTCGGAAGCGTGAGCTGCTCCATCGATCCTCCTTTCCTTGTTGCTGTGTGGGCCGGGCGGCCCGCGTGTGTAGACATTCCTGGCATTTCTGGTTGGCCAACCTGGCATGTCTGATTTATAGATTAGACATGCACACTATTTCTTCAAGACCTATTTTCTTCTTCCCGCTGAGTGGTATGATTTTGCCGATGAGCGGTTATCGGCCCCGTTCAAAGGCTATGCTCTGTCTCGGACGCGCGGGTTCGCTTGTTCGCGCGATCCAGAGAGGAGCAGCCCATGGCAAAGATGAAGTACGAGCTCGTGGCGGACGACCTGATCTGCGCGATCAAAAACGGGCAGTACAAGCCCAGCGAGCAGCTCCCCAGCATCGAGGCCCTCTGCTCCATGTACGAGGTCAGCAAGATGACCATAAAGAAGTCCCTCGACATCCTTCAGGCCGGCGGCTATATCACCCGCCGACGCGGGTCGGGGTCCTTCGTCAAGAATGTGCAGCCCCCCATCCACGACGCCGTCGCCTTCGAGACGAGCGGCCAGATGAGCGGCCTCACCGCCGAGCGGCGCGCGACCGGCGACAAGATCACCACCGAGGTGCAGCTCTTTACCATCGAGATGCCCCCGCCCGAGGTCGCCCACATGCTGGCCATCGAACCCGATGAGTTCGTCTACCACATCGTCCGCGTGCGCTTCTCCAACGACAGACCGCACGCCGTCGAGTACACCTACATGCCCATCGAGCTCATCCCCAACCTCCGGCGCAAGAACGCTGAGGGCTCTATCTACAGCTACGTCGAGGGCGACCTTCGCCTGAAGATCGCGAGCGCCCACCGCATCGTCCGGGCGGTGCTTCCCACCAAGGACGAGCAGAAGTGGATGGGCATCGGCCCGCACGACCCGCTCCTCGAGGTCGAGCAGGTCGCTTTCCTCGACGACGGCACCCCGTTCGAGTACTCCTTCAGCCGCCATCCAAACGGCTACGAGTTCCGCACCATCAGCACCAAATAGGAAACCTGTCCCCCTCGCCCATGGCGCCCGGAGATCTTCTCCAGGCGAGTTCCGCATGAGCCGAACGCGACTTGACGTCTCGTTCGTGCGAACAGGACTGCCCGAGCCCTGGAGAAGATCTCCGGGCGCCATGGGCGAGGGGGACCTCCGCAAACGACGCGAGAAAGGACGAACTATGCGAATCGGAGCGCTAGAGGCGGGCGGCACGAAGATGGTGTGTGCGGTCGGCGACGAGACGGGGGCGATCTTCGAGCGCGAGTCGTTCCCCACGCTCACGCCCGAGGAGACCCTGCCGGTGCTGACCGGGTGGTTCGCCGAGCGCGGCGTCGAGGCGCTGGGCATCGGCGCGTTCGGACCCACCGGCGTGGACCCGGAGTCCGAGACCTTCGGCGACATCCTCGAGACCCCCAAGGTCGCCTGGCGCGGCTGTCACCTGCGTCAGGCCTTCGTCGACGCGCTCGGCGTGCCCGTGGGCTACGACACCGACGTCAACGTCGCATGCCTGGGCGAGGCGACCTTCGGCGACTCAAAGGGCATGAGCGACCTCGTCTACGTGACCATCGGCACCGGTGTGGGCGCGGGCGTCATTCTCGGCGGTCGCCTGCTGCACGGCATGCTCCACCCCGAGGCGGGCCACATGCTCGTCACCCGCGTGGCGGGAGACGCCGGCCCCTGTCACTGCCCGAGCCACGCGTGTTGCCTCGAGGGTATGGCCGCCGGTCCCTCCATCCAGGAACGCTGGGGCAAGCCGGCCGTCGAGCTCGCCGATAAGCCCGAGGTCTGGGAGATCGAGGCCGACTATCTGGCGCAGATGTGCGCGAACCTCGTGCTCGTCTACTCGCCGAGGCGCATCATCCTGGGCGGCGGCGTCATGCACCAGGAGCAGCTCTACCCCCTTGTCCGCAAGAAGACCCTCGATTACCTGGGCGGTTACATCACCGCGCCCGAGCTCGCCGACATCGACACCTACATCGTCGCACCGAGCCTGAACGACAACCAGGGGGCCATGGGCGCGCTCGAGCTTGGGCGCCGTGCCCTTCTTGCCGAGGCGTAGAACAAAGACTGTCCAGGCCGCGAGCCCACGGTCGTAATAAGCTAAGAATGTCGTCGCGTTGCAGGCATGGCAGACAGCAAGGCAAAGGAGCGGCAATGTCGCAGCAGTTCCATGAGTTGATTTTCCTCGAGCCGGTGTTCCACGAGAAGATCTGGGGAGGCCGGGAGCTCCACGACGAGTGGGGCTACGAGATCCCGGACGGTCCCATCGGCGAGTGCTGGGCCATCTCGGCCCATCCCAACGGCGACTGCCGCGTGCGCGGCGGCGCCTTCGGCGGCAAGTTCCTCTCTGAGCTCTGGGGCGAGGAACGCGAGCTCTTCGGCGCGGTGCCCGACGGGCACGGCGGCGAGGCCAAGGAGTTCCCGCTGCTCATCAAGATCCTCGACGCCAAGGACGACCTCTCGGTGCAGGTGCACCCCGACGACGCCTACGCCGCCGAGCACGAGAACGGCTCGCTGGGCAAGAAGGAGTGCTGGTACGTCCTCGGCTGCGAGGAGGGCGGCACCATAATCGTCGGACAGCGCGCGAAGGACGCCGCCGAGTTCCGGCGGATGGTCGACGAGGGCCGCTGGTCCGAGCTCTTGAACGAGGTCCCCATCCACAAGGGCGATTTCTTCCAGATCGATCCCGGCACCATCCACGCCATCAAAGGCGGCACCGTCATCCTCGAGACCCAGCAGTCGAGCGACGTCACCTACCGCGTCTACGACTACGACCGCAAGCAGGCCGACGGCACGACGCGCCCGCTGCACATCGAGCAGAGCGTCGAGTGCGTCGACTTCGGCATGGCGCCCATCGAGTCCGGCGCGGTGACCACGCCCGTCATCGGCGGCATCCAGCACCTGGCGGACACCGACCGCTACATCGTCGACCTCGTGTCGATCGACGGCGAGAAGGTCTTCTCGGCCATCCCCACGTTCCGTTGCGCGAGCGTCATCGAAGGCGAGGGCACCGTCGGCGGCGAGCCCGTGAAAAAGGGTGACCACTTCATCATCCCGGCAGCCTACGGCGACGTCGACTGCGCGGGCAGCATGAGGCTCATCGTGAGCCGCGTGCCCACGGCGCTGTAGCGTCGGGTGCGTTTCTCGGCGCAACGGCTTGTGCATCGGCGCCCGCGGCTCCTGTGAGTCGCGGGCGCCGTTTTTGTATGCGGCAGGAAAGGCGCGTAACGCCGGACGCCTGCGCGACGCATGCCCGACAACGCCGCGGACAGCGTTTTGTGGCGAGAAGAACCGGGCGAGATGGCCGCCAGCAGGAGCGTGACGCGCTACAGGAAGCGGTACTGCACCGCGCGTACCCCCCAGTCGTCGGCGCTGGAGAAGCCGAAGGCCTGCCAGCAGCCGCCGGCGAGGTCGAGTACGCGGCCGTAGCTCGCAAAGCCGCCTGTGTCGGTGACGGTGGCGGTGATGGTCGTGCCCGCATAGCGGATCTGAACCGTCCGGCCGAGCAGATAACTCTGGCTCGCAGGCACGGCGACCGTCATTGAGTCGTGGGTAAGGGGAATCCCGGAAGCCGTGGCCGTTCCGCCTGTGTTGTCCTCGACGTCGTAAGCCGAGGCGATACCGCTCATCCACTCGCCGTCGGTCTCGATCTCCTGCGAACCGGAGGAAGACGAGCTCGATCCGGAGTCGGAGCCGGCCGAGCCGCCCGTGCCCGACGAGGCGCCCTCACCGGAAGCCGAGCCGGAAGCCGCCGCGTCCTGCCCGGTCCCCTGCCGAGAAGCGTCGTCGGCGCTCTCCTGCGTCTGGGTGCCGGCAGCTTCCTGAGCCGCCTGCGCCTCGGCCGCGGCCTTCTCCGCCGCAGCCTGGGCCTCGTACTGCTCGCGCGCCTCGTTCGCCTGGCTCAGCGACTCGAGCGCGCTCGACAGCTCCTCGTCGACCTGGGCCTTCTCGGACGCGAGCGAGCTTCTCGCCTGCTCGAGCTCGTCGCTCACCGAGACGAGCCCCTCAATGACCGAGTTGTTGTGCGTAACGATGCTGCTGAAGTACCGAGCATACGAGACGACCTCCTCGAAGCTCTCGCTCGAGAAAAGCAGCTCAAGGAGCTCGGCTGTGTTCGCCTGCAGCTTGTACATGGTGCGGATCGACTTCGAGGCGGCCTCGCGCTTGGCTGGAAGCTCATCCTCGATCTGCGCGATGCGCTCCTCGTTGGCGGCAATCTGATCCTGGAGCTCATTGGCCCTCGTGGTCGCGTCGTCGAAAGTCGCGGCGGACGAGTCGATCTGTTCCTGCAGCTCGCTCAAGGTCGATGCGCCGGCCGTCGCGGGCGCGAGCCCGAGACCAGCAAGAACGAGCGCCGCGGAAAGCGCGGCCGAGACGGCGGCTCGCGCGGGGCGACGGGTGACGGGGCTCTTTGCGCGGGGGCGGCCCATTAAATCGAGTTCATCTCGGAGAGGACCGACGCGTACCAGTTCTCCCAGGTGGGCGGGCAGTACTTCTGCGCGGCCGAGACGGACAGCTGACCGCCGTAGCCCGCCGCGAGGCCGGCCACGTGGTCATAGATGGCCGACTCCCAGCTATCCCAGCTGGAGGACCCCCAGCCCCAGGCGTTGTGCGACTTGAAGCAGACGGCACCCTTGGAGCTCTCGACGCAGCTGATGGCCGGCGAGAAGCGCGGGTCGACGCCGTAGGTCCACGCGGCCTCGGCGAAGGTCCTGCCGTAGCCGGCGAGGGGGGACCCGGACAGGTACGCGTCGATGCGCGGCGCCCACTCATTGACGAAGGTGTCCTTCTCGGACCACTCGACGGCGTCGCTGCCGGAGTCGGTGTTGTCAGGCACCTTGACCTCGGCCTCGTTGCCGGAGCTCGTGGTGAAGGTCGCGCTCTGTTGGGCCGCGGCCTCAATCGCGGCCTGTGCCGCGGCGGCCTCCTCGGCAGCCTGCTGCGCGCGGGCCTCCTGAACGGCCTGGCGCGCGGAGACGGCCTCGTCCATGGCGCTCTTCGCCGCGTCGGCGTCGGACTCGGCCTGGGCCTTCTCCGAGGCCAGGGCGCTTCTCGCCTGGTCGAGCTCCTCGGTCATGGAGAGAAGCTCGTCCACGGCGTCGTTGCTGCGCGAGGTGACGGCTTCCAGATAGCGCGCGTTGGTGATGACGTCGTTGAAGTCGTCGCTGGAAAGAAGGAGCTCGATGATGCCGCCGGCGCCCTGGTTCATCTTGTAGAGGGTGCGGACGGCCTCGGAGGCGGCGCGCTTCTTCTCGGGGAGCTGAGCCTCGATCTCGGAGATGCGCTGCTCGTTGGCATCGATCTTCTCCTGGAGCTCCTCGACGCGCTGGGCGGCCTCGTCGTAAGCGGCGCTGCTGTCCTCGATGCGCTGCTGGAGCGTTTCGAGCGAATCGGCGCGCGCGACCTCAGGGACGACCAAGGCGGCAGCGGCCGTGGAGGCGGCGACCGCGAAAGCCAGCGGCAGGGCCAGGAGTCGTGCGTGAGACATGCTGCGGACGTCCATCAAGCGGCGGACCTTTGCTCTTCGGGAGGCCCGGATCGCGCCGGGCATGCGTAATAAACGAGAAAACATTCTAGCCCAGCTTGAGGGTTCTCACTATTCCTACACTGTCGAACGGAGGCTGCGCGCCATGGGCGCGGCGCCGAGCCCCGCCCGGGAGCTCGGCCGACGCCGCGGCCCGCCCCTCTTTGCGCGGCAGGCGGGCCGCGGCGTGGTTTTTCGCTGTCCATGCCGCGGACGCAGGACGCGCCCTGCACGGGCTGCGGCACAGTGTAGGGACACATGACTCAAGGGGGGATACGCGTGGAGAACGCAATCGACTTCATCGAGCTGCTCAAGGCCGCCGTCTTCGGCGTCGTCGAGGGCATCACCGAGTGGCTGCCCATCTCGTCCACCGGGCACATGCTGCTGCTTAACCAGTTCCTGACCATGAACGTCTCGACTGACTTCTGGGACATGTTCCTGGTGGTCATCCAGCTCGGCGCTATCCTCGCCGTCTGCGTGATCTTCTTCCGGCAGCTCAATCCCTTCTCGCCGTCCAAGAACGCCTTCGAGAAGCGCAAGACCTGGGAGCTGTGGGGCAAGACCATCGTGGCGTGCATCCCCGCCGCCGTCATCGGCCTGCCGCTCGACGACTGGATGGAAGAGCACCTGGGCAGCCCCTTCGTCATCTCCGCGGCGCTCATCGTCTACGGCGTCGCGTTCATCGTCATCGAGAACGCGCGCGAGCAGAAGGTCTCCCTTGCGCTGCCCGGCCCCGGCCAGCCGTGTCCCGCGCCCAAGCACTTCGCCGTCACGGCCTCGACCGCCGAGATCGCCACCCGCTCCGAGCTCGCCGACGAGGACGCGCGCATCCAGAGCGTCCACGAGATCGACTGGAAGACGGCCATCGGCATCGGCTGCTTCCAGGTGCTCTCCATCGTGCCGGGCACTTCTCGCTCGGGGTCGACCATCATCGGCGGCCTGCTTCTGGGCTGCTCGCGCACCGCAGTCGCGGAGTTCACCTTCTACCTGGCCATTCCCGTGATGGCGGGCGCCTCGGGTCTGCGACTGGTCAAGTACTTCCTCAAGGGGAACGTATTTAGCGGCACCGAGACGGCGATTCTCCTCACGGGCTGCGCCGTGGCCTTCGTGGTCTCGCTGCTCGTGATCCGCTTCCTCATGGGCTTTATCCGCAAGCACGACTTCAAGCCGTTCGGCTGGTACCGCATCGCCCTCGGAATCGCCGTCGTCGCGTATTTCGGGCTGAAGCTCGTGGCCTAGCACGGACAGCGGCTCAACAGACGGCAACACAGCGGAGTCCGCCAGGGCCGCGCCGGCGCGACGCCGCGGGGTCAGGCCACGCCCAGCCCACCTTCCTCGCGCATGAGCCGGAACGCCGCGTCGAGGTCGTCCGTCCCGAGCTTCTTGACCCCACGAGACCGGTACACCGACACCGTGGCGACGGAGATGGCCAGCGACTCGGCGATCGCGGCCCGGCTCAGCCTCTTCGCCGAGAGGATGAGCACGCTCGTCTCGAGTTCGGAGAGACCGCGTCCTCGCAGGTACGAGGTGCAACGGGCCTCGCCGACCAGGAGCGCGTCGGAGAGTTCCCGCTCCGCGAGCCTCTTGTCGATGCCCAGCGAGGCGACGGCGAGAAGCCCGGCGAGCAGCATCACGAGCTGCGGCCACAGCACCGGCGCCTGCAGTCCGTAGGGCCCCGCCTGCACCGTCAGCAATCCGACGACGCCGCAAGTCAGGGCCGTCAAGGCACGGGTCGACGCGTCGCGCGCCGCGCATAGGATCCAGACCAGGCACAGAAACGTCGCCGCGGGCGCGGCCAGCGCCCGCCAATCATACAGCACGGGCAGCTGCGGAGAGACGACGGCGCCCACGCAGGCGCAGATGCACCCCGCGACCACCTGCGGCTCGAAGTCCGCGCGACCAGATGAGCCCTGCCCGGGAATCCGCCCGCTTCGAGTGCGCGCAAGTCCAGCGTAGCCCTTCGCGAACAGAGCCAGAGACCCGCCGAGCAGGACGGCCCGCCGTGCCGTCAACGGAAGTACCAAGCGCAGCAGCACGGCAAGGAGCAGTAGGGTCACCGTCCCGAGGGCGGCGCGGAAGACGACGGAGCGCCACGCAAACGGCAGCAGCCGTTCCGCTGCCGTCCGCGAACCGACCAGCGGCTGCGCGTCCGCCAAGCCCCTCGACGACCGTGCAGCATCCACGAGCTCCGCGTGGCAAGAAACGCCGAGTTTCCGATATGCCCTCGCTCGGTATGTCGCGACGGTCTGAGTCTTAAGTCCCAGTTCAGCGGCTATATCCGCGTCGGACGCGCCAACAAGCTCCGCCGCCGTGACCTGCACCTCGCGCTCCGATAGCCCGTCCGCTCCCGGGATGGCGGTAAGCGCTTCGGACACCCGTTCCTCGGCTGAATCTTCAGCACCGTCCTCCTTCACGGCCTGCGGCCACGGCAAGACCAGGGGAATAAACGACGCCGCAGCGAGTACGGCGAAGGTCGGCAGTGCCCAGGCAGCGTCGGCGCCCGGAACTAGGACGCCTCCGAGAATCGTGGCGACGTCATCGCCGACCAACGCTCCGATCAGGAAGGCAAAGGCCCCGTCCGCGAAAGGGATTCTCGCAACGGAGCCCCGTACCGCCGCGAGCGCGCCAAGCACGGTGAGGCACGCCCAACCAATAAGGCCGAGCGCCAAGGTCGCCTCGCGCGGGCACCCGTATTCGCCCAGGCACCAAAGCGCCAGGGCGCCGAGCGCTCCTGAGACCGCGAGACAGGCAGCCGCCCGTCGCCCTGCATTGCCCCGAAGTCCTTCTCCCCTACCCGCCTGAAGCGCGAGCGAGCAGAAGGCCGCGAGCCTCAGGGCACGGCCGGCCAGGTTCAGGCCCGCGTTCACGCTCAGGTAGTTCCAATCGGGGCATGTCCGCTGCGCCCAGGCGCAAGCCGCCTCGAAGGCAACGCAGGCGGCCGAGAGGACGAGCGTCAGTCCCTGGCGGCACCGCGGCAAACGGTTCGCGAGCATCACGTAAAGCGCGGCGAGCGCGGCCAGTAGGATCGGAAGCGCGTATGCCGCGTCCGGAAGGGCAACCACATAGGCGGTCGCCCCCGAGAAGTTCGGCGCTGTCAGGGCAATAGCGCCCGCGATCCCCGTGAGCACTTCCCGCGAACTGCGCGCCTTCATGTCGCCGACGAACTTCTGCATGGTCATTCCTTCCCTGCTCGGCCTGTGCTTGGGACCAATGTAGGGGACCGGCCGCCACCTGTCTGTAGTAAGGCTTATACAATCCACCGACAGGTAGCGGGACCTCGCCGCCCGGCCTTTTCCCAGCTCGGCGCCCGGCTCCCACGGCTCGTTAACCGGCCCCCGCACGGCCCTAGGGTTCCGAGCCTGCAAGGTTTTGCCGTTCGTGCGACGTTTGGAGACGTTCCATGCAAGGTTTTGCCGTTCGTGCGACGTTGATTCAGGGAGATTGGGGCCTCAGAGATGCCCCAGCGGCGTCTCAGAGGCCTCTTTGGGGCCTCCGCCACCGGATTCACGCCGCACAAGCGACAAAACCTTGCAGCCGTTAACCCCAAACGTCGCACGAAGAGCAAAACCTCGCAAGAGAATAGGCTCAAGACGACGGTGCCGCGGTTTCCGACGGGCGGAGCCACGTCCGCCGTGGCACCGCGCCCGCGCCCCTACGCCGTCAGGTACACCATCGCCAGGATGAGCGCGAAGCCGACGAGGTCGACCGGTGTGAAGGTGGTGCCCAGGACCAGCACCGTGGAAATGGTCGCCGCGATAGGCTCCGAGGTACCGAGAAGCGCCGCGCGCATGGACCCCGCGTCGTGCACGCCCTGCAGGAACAGCGCATAGCTGCCGAAGGTCCCGACGACCACCACGAAGACGAGCGCGAGCGCGGCCGCGACATCGAGCGCAGGCATGTGCTCCCACGGCCGGTAAACGGCGGCAAGGATGCAGCCCGAGACCAGAAACGCGATGCCGTTGACGGTGAAGTTGCCCCACCGAGCCATGGGCTTGGCCGGCAAGATGGAAAGGCAGGCCGAGCTCAGCGCGCACACGAGCCCCCACGCGAGGCCGCCGACGGGCAGGCTGAGCTGCCCCGGGTTTCCCCCGGTCGCCAGCAGGAACGTGCCGGCGAGCGCGAGCGCGAGGCCGAGGGCCTCTTTCCAGCGCGGGCCGCGCCGGCCGCGGACGCAGGTGTACACGAGCACGAGCGCCATGCCGAGGCTCTGCATGACCGTGGCCATCGCAGAGCTCGTGGCGTTAACCGCCTCGAGGTAGGCCACCTGCGAGAAGAGGATCGCCGCGAGCGAGACCGCGAGGACCTCGGCCAGGCCGCGCCGGTCGCGCAGCACGCCGGCGAGCTGCGCGCGGCTCTGCGGTCGCGCGGCAGCGGCGGCCAGAAAGAGCCAGCAGGCGGTGAGTTCCCGCAGGCAGACGAGCCACAGCGGGTCGATCGCATAGGTGCTCATGAGCCAGCTGGAGACGGTGCCGTTGAGCCCCCAGAATGTGCCGCCGACAAGGGTGAAGACGACGCCGCGGCGCACGCGTGCACGGTCTTCTTCCCCGCCTGACCGCCTGTTCCGTGCGCCCTGCTCGACCATGTTTCGTCTCCCCTTCGTTCGTCGCCTAGCTAGGGTAACACCCGTCGGGTAGGGGTATGCTGCTCACGTGCGAAAACCGATGTAAGGAGCCCCATGACAACCAAGGATTTCTCCCAACCGGACGCCTCGCTCGCCGCCGGCACGGTCCACGCCGGCTTTACCGTCGAGCGCGTCGAGGCCGTGGCCGAGATCGGCGGCCAGGCCTACGTGATGTGCCACGTCGCCACAGGCGCGCGCCTGCTCTGGCTCGCCAACGAGGATGTGAACAAGTCCTTCGCCATCGCCTTCAAGACGCCGCCCGCCGACGACACGGGCGTCTTCCACATCCTCGAGCACTCGGTGCTCTGCGGCAGCGACGCCTACCCCGTCAAGGAGCCTTTCGTCAACCTGCTGAAGACGAGCATGCAGACGTTCCTGAACGCCCTCACCTTCCCGGACAAGACCATGTACCCCGTGGCCTCCACGAACACCGCCGACCTGGAGAACCTCATGGGAGTCTATCTGGACGCGGTGCTCCACCCCGCCATCTACTCCCGGCCGCGCATCTTCGAGCAGGAGGGCTGGCACCTCGAGGTCGCCGGCGAGGGCGCCGAGGCCGAACTCGCCTACAACGGCGTCGTCTTCAACGAGATGAAGGGCGCCCTCTCCGACCCCGACGACGTGCTCTACCAGGCGCTGAGCACCTCGCTCTTTCCGGACACCGCCTACGGGTACGAGTCGGGCGGAAACCCCCGCGCCATCCCCACGCTCACCTACGAGAAGTTCCTCCAGACGCACGCGCGCCACTACGACCTGGCCAACAGCTACACCGTGCTCTACGGCGACGTGGACATCGAGCGCGAGCTCGCCTTCATCGACGAGCGCTTCCGCGGCGCCGAGAAGCGCGGCGCCGGCGCGTCCAACCCGCTGCTCGCCCAGGCGCCGGTGACACCGGAGCGCCGCGTGGTCCAGATGGCCACTGCGCCCGGCAACGCCGAGGTCGGCGTCTCCTACGTGCTCGGGACCGCCGCCGACCGCGCCCGCGTGCTCGCGGTCGACGTGCTTCTGGACGCGCTCGCCGGCTCCAACGAGGCGCCGCTCAAGCGCGCAGTCCTCGACGCGGGCCTGGCCGACGACTTCGAGGCCACGCTCATCGACGGCGTGCTGCAGCCTCAGGCCATGTTCACGCTGAAGGGCGTCAAGCCCGGCTGCGGCCCCAAGTTCCGCCCGCTGCTGGAGTCCACCTGCGCGGAGCTCGCCGAGAAGGGCATCGGGCGCGACAAGCTCGCGGCGGCCCTGGCCCAGGCAGAGTTCAACCTGCGCGAGGGCGACTGGGGAAGCTACCCCGACGGCGTCGCGCTCAGCATGACCGTCATGTCGTCGTGGCTCTACGACGACGAGCGCCCCCTGGACTACGTGCGCTACGAGGACGCCCTCGCCGAGGCAAAGGCCGGGCTGGACAACGGCTACTTCGAGCAGCTGCTCCGCGAGCTCGTCTGCGAGAGCGCGCACGCCGCCGAGGTCGAGCTCGAGCCCGTGGAAGGCGGCGACGCCGCCGAGGAGAAGGCCGAGCTCGCGGCCCTGCGCGCGACCATGTCCGACGAGGACCTGGCCCGTGTGGCCGACGAGGTCGCCGCCCTGCGCGCCGAGCAGGAGGCGCCCGATTCCCCCGAGGCGCTGGCCACGCTGCCGCAGCTCTCGGTCGCCGACATCGACGACCCCGCGCCCGAGCCCGCCGCGCCCATGGTCGAGGCGCCGCTTCCCTGCATCGCCCATGAGCTTCAGACGCACGGCATCGCCTACGTCTACCACTACTTCGACCTGCGGCGCCTGAGCGCCGAGGATCTGCCCTACGCCGGGCTTCTCTCCGAGCTGCTCGGAAAGCTCGACACCGAGGCGCACTCGGCGTCCGACCTGGACACCCTCATCGAGACGAACCTCGGCGGGCTGGGCTTCTTCACCGAGGTCTACGCTCCGGATAACGACCTCCTTGCCGCCGTGCCCGTCCTCGTCGTCGGCGCCTCCGCCCTCTCCGAGAAGGTCGAGCGCCTGGCGGAGATCCCGCGCGAGGTCTGGGCGACCACGCGCTTCGACGACCTGGAGAGCATCCGCGACATCCTCGCGCAGCGAAAGATCGCCTTCGAGCAGGTCTTCGTCGGGTCGGGCCACGCTGCCGCCATCGCGCGAGCCTCCACGTACTTCTCGGCGGCCTCCAAGGCGTCCGGCATGCTCGGCGGCGTCGACTACTACCTGTGGATGCGCGAGCTGCTCGAGCACTGGGACGAGCGCGCGGCAGGCCTGCCGGCAAAGCTCGCCGAGGTCTGCGGGCGCGTCTTCACCGCCGACGAGGTCACCGTGAGCTTCACCGGCTCGGCCGAGGACCGCGGGCGCTTCTGGGCCGCCGGCGAAGACCTGGGCCTCCCCTCCCTCGGCGCCGAGAAGTGCGCCCACGCGCTCGACGTCCGCCCCGCCGGCGCCTGCGAGGAGGGCTTCGCCATCCCCTCGAACGTGAGCTACGTCGTCCGCGCGAGCGCCCCCTCCGCGCTCGACGCGGGCACCAGGGGCTGCTGGGCAGTGGCCACCCGCGCCATCACCTACGACTACCTGTGGAACGAGGTGCGCGTCAAGGGCGGCGCATACGGGACGGGCTTCCGCCGCGGGGACTCCGGTGTACGCGCCTTCTGGTCGTTCCGTGACCCGGTTATCGACGGCACGCTCGGCCGCTACGACGGCTGCGCCGGCTGGCTCGCGGGCTGGAACGGCGGGGAGGACGAGCTCGCAGGCTACATCGTGAGCACGGTGGCCGCCCACGACGCACCCGTCAAGCCC
>CAZEHG010000013.1:0-21485 GCA_964512475.1 uncultured Atopobium sp. | reverse complement strand
TCGTCGGCCAGGGTGCAGCAGATGCAGCCGTTGGTCAGCGGGATGATGTCCTCGGCCTCGGTGAGGCCGCCGTCCCTGATGAGGCTCGCGTCGACGTTGACCTCTCCGATGTCGTTGACGATGACCGCGGCACGGATGCCGCCGTCGTTGGACAGGATGTGGTTGAGCAGCGTGGTCTTGCCGGCGCCCAGGTAACCGGTGAGCATCACGATCTTTACGGGCTTCTTAGCTGCCAATTGGCCCTCCTTCTGGTTCGTTGCCATAACGGCCCTATGGTACCCCGAAGACGGGCGAATCGGATCCCTGGCACGCCGAAAACAGCGACGCACCTCGAAGACCGCTAAGATAGACAGTTCAACAGGCAAACCGCGCGGCTGACCGGGGGGCGGCAGATGGCAGGAGTGTTCCGCGAAGAAGCGCTCGAGCGCCGGGCCTCGCCCGAGCATCTGGACGACTATATCGTCGCCTCCAACCCGAGCGTCTGGATTGTCCTGGCGGCCATCGCCGCGTTTCTCGCCGGCCTCGGCATCTGGGGCGTCTTCGGCAGCGTCGCCGACGTCCAGGGCGTCGCGGTGAGCGTCGAGGGCGGGCAGGCGTACTGCTACGTCGACCAGAGCTACGCCTCCGACCTGGACGCGGGCGACACCGTCACCGTCTCGAGCGTCGAGGGCAAGGTGGTCGCGGTCTCGTCGGAGCCCGTCTCTATCGGCTCCCTCTCGGACGAGGAGGCGAGCGCCATCGGCGCCTCCGGCGGCTGGGCGGTCAAGGCGAGCCTCTCCATCAACCTGCCCGACGGGTCGTACGCCGGCAAGGTCACCCTCTCTGAGTTCGAGCCCATGGCCCTTCTCTTCAACAGGTCGTAGCCCATGGCGAGAAGATCCCAGCACAAGCCCTCCGAGCCTGGCTGCATGGCCGCGAAGGTGCCCCAGGTCATGCAGATGGAGGCACTCGAGTGCGGCGCCGCCGCGCTCGCGATGATCTGCGCCTATTACGGCAAGTGGCTCCCCTTGGAGCAGGTCCGCGCGGACTGCGGCGTCTCGCGTGACGGCTCGTCGGCCCTGAACATGGTCAAGGCCGCGCGTGTCTACGGCCTCGACGCCCGCGGCTACCGTTACAGCCCCGAGGCGCTGCGGAGCGGGGGCGTCTTTCCCTGCATCGTCCACATGGGCTTCTCGCACTTCGTCGTCCTGCGCGGCTTCAAGGGCGAGAAGGTCTACGTCAACGACCCGGCGACCGGCGCGAGGACCATCTCGTTCGAGGATTTCGACAGGGACTTCACCGGCGTGGTCCTCCAGTTCAGCCCGACGGACGCCTTCGAGCCCGGCGGCAAGCCCGCCTCGGTCAAGGGCTTCGCGCTCGAGCGCCTCGGCGGGGCAAGAAGCGCGCTCGTCTTCGTGGCCCTCACGAGCGCCATCGTCTCGCTGCTGGGCGTGGTCACCCCGGTCTTCTCGCAGGTCTTCCTGGACCGGCTGCTCACGGGGCGCAACCCGGACTGGGTGCCCGCGTTCCTGGCGCTTCTCGGCGCCGTCTGCGTGGTCCAGGTGATCGTCTCGGCGCTCAACAGCACCTATCTCATGCGGGTCGAGGGCAAGATGTCGGCGTCGGCGAACTCGGCCTTCCTCTGGAAGGTCCTCCACATGCCGATGGAGTTCTTCTCGCAGCGCATGACCGGCGATATCGTCCAGCGCATGGGCACGAACTCCCAGATCGCCGAGCAGCTCACGCAGCAGCTCGCCCCGCTCCTGGTTCAGTTCGTCATGCTCATCGTCTACCTGGTCCTCATGGTCCGCTACTCCGTGGTGCTCGCGTGCGCCGGCATCGCCTCCATGGTCGTCGACCTCATCGCCGCCCATGTGATCTCCGAGAAGCGCGTGAACGCCTCGCGCGTGATGGCGCGCGACCAGGCGAGCCTCTCGTCCGCCTCGATGGCGGCGATCTCGATGATCGAGACCCTGAAGGCGCAGGGCGTCGAGCCGGGGTTCTTCCGCCGCTGGGCCGGCTTCCAGGCGAGTGTCAACAAGAACAGCGTCGAGCTCCAGAGGACGGGTACCACCTACGGCCTGGTGCCGCAGTTCGTGACCCTGCTGTGCGATTCCGCGATCCTGGCCATGGGCACGTGGCTTATCCTCAAGGGCGAGTTCACCACGGGCGCGCTTCTTGCCATGCAGTCGCTTATCCAGCGGTTCTACTCGCCGGCGCAGTCCCTCATCGGCTTCATGCAGACCATGCAGGAGCTCCGTACCGACATGGAGCGCGTCAAGGACGTCATGGAGTACCCGTCCGACCCGCTCGCGTCGGACGGCGCGGGGCGGGGGAGCGCGGCGGGTGAGGAGGCCGCGGGTGTCGTCGTGCCCGCGGGCGTCGACGGCGCCTCTCCCGTCTCTGCCGCGAAGAAGGGCGCCGGCGTGGGCAAGCTCCGCGGCGACTTGAGGCTTGAGCATGTGACCTTCGGCTACTCCAGGCTCGCCGAGCCCGTGGTCCGCGACCTGAGCCTCCATGTGAGGCCGGGCGGCTGCATAGCCCTGGTCGGCCCCTCCGGCTGCGGCAAGTCGACCATCTCCAAGCTCGTGGCCGGGCTGTATGAGCCGTGGGAGGGCTCGATACTCGTCGACGGGGTGCCGCTCGCCCAGATTCCGCGCTCGGTCCGCTGCGGGTCCATCGCCGTCATCGACCAGGACGTCGTTCTGTTCCGGGACACCATCAGCAACAACATCCGCCTCTGGGACCCCACGATCGAGGACTTCGAGGTCATCCTCGCCGCGCGCGACGCGCAGATCCACGACGACATCATGCGGCGCACGGATACCTACGAGCACGTGCTCGCCGAGGACGGCCGCGACCTCTCGGGTGGGCAGCGTCAGCGCATCGAGATCGCCCGCGCCCTCGCGATGGACCCCACGCTCCTGATCATGGACGAGGCCACGAGCTCGCTCGACGCGAAGACCGAGGCCGACGTCATGACGGCCGTCCGCGCGCGCGGCATCACGCTGCTCGTGGTCGCCCACCGGCTCTCGACCATCCGCGACGCGGACGAGATCGTCGTCCTGGACCGCGGGGAGGTCGTGCAGCGCGGTACGCACGAGGAACTCTATGCGCAGGACGGGGCCTATGCGCGCCTCGTCTCGCAGGAATAGGTGGCCCATGGGTTGGTTCGAGAGCCAGATAGAGGAGCGCCGGCGGTCGGACGAGCAGCTGCTCGAGGAGTCGCTGCGGGCCATCTCCGACGCCGTGGCCGGCAAGGCCCGCTCCTGCGGCTCCGGCTCCGGCTCCGGCGCCGCGGCGCAGGCCGCCCTCGAGGCGGTGCTCGCCTACTACGGGGCCAAGCTGCCGGACGGCGTCTCGCTCGACGGCGACGAGGGCATCGCCCAGATCGTCGAGGGCAGCCTGGCCCCCACCGGGCTCATGGCCCGCCCCGTCCGCCTGTCCCGCGGCTGGCATAAGGACGCCGTGGGCGCGTTCGTCGGCTTCACCGAGGAGGGCGTGCCCGTGGCGCTGCTGCCGCGCATCCGCGGCGGCTACTCGGTCCTCTTGCCGACGACCGGCGCGCTGGAGCCCGTGGCAACGACCCGGATCAGGCTCAAGGAAGAGGCCTACTGCTTCTACCGGCCGCTTCCCGCCCGTTCCATAACCATGCGCGACCTCGTCGTCTACTCGATGCGCTCGCTCGACCGCGGCGACTACGCCTTCGTCGTCCTCGCCACCCTTGCGGCGACCTTGCTCGGCATGCTGGTCCCCACCGTCAACCAGGTGATCTTCGGGCCCGTGATCGAGTCCGGCGACACGCGGCTCCTCTTTCCGGCCGTCTCGCTGCTGCTCGGGGCGTCCGTGGCACAGCTTCTGCTGAGCGCCGTGCGCGGCCTCGTCATGTCGCGCATCCAGACCAAGCTCACGCTGCCCCTGGAAGCCGCCGTCATGATGCGCCTGCTCTCGCTGCCCACCTCGTTCTTCCGCGGCCAGCAGACCGGAGACTTGGCCTCGAAGCTCGGCGCGATCACCTCTGCCGCCAGCACCCTGCAGAACGCGATTCTCTCCACGTCCCTGAGCTCGGTTTTCTCGCTCGCGTATATCGCGCAGATAGCGAGCTTCGCCCCGGCGCTCGTGGTCCCCGCGCTCGCGATCATCGCGGCTACCACGGCCTTCTCGGTCGTGCTCGTCTTTGTGCGGCAGGCCTGCTCGCGTGAGATCTACGTCCTCTCCGGCAAGCTGAGCGGCTGGCAGTACTCGATTATCAACGGCATCCAGAAGATCAAGCTCTCGGGCGCCGAGACCCGCGCCTTCGCCAAGTGGGCCAACGGCTATGCCGAGATCGCGAACCTCGAGTACAACGGCTCCAAGCCGCTCAGGTACTCCTCTGCCATCGGCACCGCGATATCGCTGGCGGGTACCCTGGCCATCTACTCCGCCTCCCTGGCGGGAGGGGTCACCGTCTCCGAGTACATGGCCTTCGCGTCGGCGTTCGGCATGGTGAGCGCCGCGTTCTCCTCGCTCACCTCTATGGCGGGCCAGCTCGCCGCGGTCAGGCCGAACCTCGAGGGCGTGAAGCCGATGATGGATGCCGTGCCCGAGTCCTCGGAGGGCAAGAGGAGCGTGCGGCGCCTTTCGGGCGCCTTCGAGCTCGACCACGTCACGTTCTCCTACGACGAGGGCGAGCGGGCGGTGCTCGACGACCTGAGCCTCTCGGTCAAGGCCGGCAGCTACGTCGCCGTCGTCGGAAAGACGGGCTGCGGCAAGTCCACCCTCATGCGCGTGCTCCTGGGCTTCGAGCAGCCCAAGCGCGGCGCGGTGAGCTACGACCGCTGCGACCTCCGCTCGCTCGACGTGCGCAGCGTCCGCCGAAACATCGGCGTCGTGCTCCAGGACGGCAAGCTCTTCGCGGGCTCCATCTACGACAACATCGCCATCAGCTGCCCCGGCCTCACGCAACAGGAGGCCTGGGAGGCCGCCGAGATGGCGGGCCTCGCCGACGACATCCGCGCCATGCCCATGGGCATGCAGACCATGGTCACGGAGGGGGGCGGCGGCATCTCGGGCGGGCAGCGCCAGCGGCTCATGATCGCCCGCGCCGTGGCCGGAAAGCCGCGCATCCTCATGTTCGACGAGGCCACGAGCGCCCTCGACAATGTCACGCAGCGCATCGTGAGCGAGAGCCTCGACGCGCTCAAGTGCACGCGCCTCGTCATCGCGCACCGCCTCTCCACCATCCGGCACTGCGACCGCATCGTGCTGCTCGACCACGGCAGGATCGCCGAGGACGGCACCTATGAGGAGCTTATGGAAAGGGGTGGGCTGTTCGCCGAGCTCGTCAGCCGGCAGCAGGTCTAGGGGTGTTTCTCGCCCGCAACTCTGGCGATGCTGCGTGCCTTGCGCTTCTTGCGGCGGTACTATCGTTGCTTGGCCTACCCTATAGGGCGATGGGGCGCCGTCGGGCGCCCTCCGTAGAAAGGAACCATGCATGGCACTCGATATCCAGAAGGCCGTCGACGGCGGCAACGTGACCCTGGCTCTCGGCGGCCGCCTCGACACCGCCACCTCCCCTGAGCTCGAGGCCGTTCTCGACGAGGTTCTGCCCGGGGCCACCGACCTCGTGTTCGACCTCGCCAAGCTCGAGTTCATCTCGTCCTCCGGTCTGCGCCTGATCCTGCGCGCGCAGAAGACCATGAACACCCAGGGCTCCATGCGCCTTACCAACGTCTGCGACGCCGTGATGGAGATCTTCGACATCACCGGCTTCATGGACTTCCTCGTCATCGAGTAGCCCACCTGCCGGCCCCTCATGTCGCCCATCCTCATAGTCCAGGCCCTGCTGCCCGGCATCGCCACGCTGTTCTTCTCGCTGCTCGGCCGGGCAGCCGGTTGGCGGCGCGTGCCGGAATGGGCGCGCCAGCTCTGCTACGGCGTGGGCTTCGGCCTCGTGGCCGTCATCGCGACCGAGACAGGCGTGCGCGTGGTCGACGGCGGCGTGGTCAACGTCCGCGACGCGGCGCCCATTGTGGCGAGCCTCGCGTTTGGCAGCCCCGCCGGCGTGATAGCGGGCCTGATCGGCGGCGTCGAGCGGTGGCTCTGCGTGCTGTGGGGCGGGGGCGCGACCACGCGGCTCGCGTGCTCGGTGAGCACGGTCATCGCGGGCATCGGCTCAGCCTGGCTCCGCAAATACGTGTTCGACGACCGGCTCCCGGCCATGGGCTACGCGGTCGCCGTCGGCATCACGATGGAGACCCTGCACATGCTCCTCGTG
Source organism: uncultured Atopobium sp. (assembly GCA_964512475.1). Classification (GTDB taxonomy): domain Bacteria; phylum Actinomycetota; class Coriobacteriia; order Coriobacteriales; family Atopobiaceae; genus Paratractidigestivibacter. Next base: position 15,250 of record CAZEHG010000013.1, on the reverse strand, counting down.
CTTCTTACCAATATGGGGGACCTCGAGATCGCGTTCGAGTACGTGCGGGACTGCAGCGACAGCATGATCATCCTCGTGGGCCTGGCCACGGGCTTCGCCCTCATCGGGCGCGGCTACGTGAACCACGAGCGCATGCTCACGAGGCCGCCCTACCTGATCAACGACCTGGGCATCAGGCTCTTCATCACGGTGCTTCTCACCTTCAGCGTCGTCACGGCGTTCACGGTGGACATCATGGGCGCGGTCTCCGCGAGCCAGACGGAGAAGACCCTTGAGCTCAGCATCGAGGACGTCACGACGGAGGTGAAGGTCTGGGGCTGGGAAGACCTCGTGGGGAGCAACCCGATCTGGCGCATCCAGCAGACCGGCGCGGTCATCGTCTATGACCGCTACAACGGTGTCGTCCTGTCGCAGGAGGGCCGCGACCTCAACGTCAGGAGCGACGAGGTCATCGCGGATGCCCCGGCCAAGTTCGAGGACGACGAGCTCTACGAGCTCACGGTCTTCGGCGAGACGAGCTACGTGATGCACCACTCTTACCGGGTGTGCAACATCGTCGCCTATCTCCCGAAGGCGGAGGCCGACTACTTCTCGAACGTGGTCAAGTACCTGACGGTGTTCATGGAGATCCTGGTGCACGCCGCGCTCTTCCTCATCTTGTTCCAGCTCATGCGAAGGCGCGTCGTCGAGAAGCTCAAATGCGTGGGGGAGTCCCTCGACGCCATCGCCGCGGGTGAGCTCGACACCGTCGTCGACGTGCGCTCGCACCAGGAGTTCTGCAAGCTCTCGGACGACATCAACGCCATGGTCGCCTCGCTGAGGGAGTTCATCTCCGAGGCGGAGCACCGTCGCGACTCCGAGCTCGAGCTCGCCCAGCACATCCAGCACAGCTCCCTGCCGAACGTCTTCCCGCCGTTCCCGGGGCGCAAGGACATCGACCTCTACGCCTCCATGCACACGGCGCGCGAGGTCGGCGGCGATTTCTACGACTTCTTCCTGATCAATAACCATGTGCTCGTGTTTCTCATCGCCGACGTCTCGGGGAAGGGCGTGCCCGCCGCGCTCTTCATGATGAAGGCGAAAAGCGAGATCCACTCGCTCATGTCGAGCGGGCTCGGGGTCGACGAGGCCTTCACCGAGGCGAACCGGCGCCTGTGCGAGGCCAATGACCTCGACATGTTCGTGACCGCCTGGCTCGGAAAGCTCGACCTCGAGACGGGCACGCTCTCGTATGCGAACGCCGGCCACAACCCGCCGCTGGTCAAGTACCCCGACGGCACCTGGAAGTACCTGCGCGACGGGCGCCCGAACCTGGTCCTTGCGGGAATGGACGGCATACGTTACCAAAAGAAGGTCCTTATGCTCGAGCCCGGCTGCAAGATATATCTGTACACGGACGGCGTGACCGAGGCCTGCGACGTCAAAGACTCGTTGTATGGGGAGGCCCGATTGGAAGCGCAGCTCAACACCCAGGAAGGCGATGACCCGCGTGCCCTGTGCGACTCCGTGCTCGACTCCGTGAGGGAGTTCGCGCAGGGCGCCGAGCAGTCCGACGACATCACCATGCTCGCGGTGGACATGCGCGCCCTGCGCGGCGGCGAGAGGATCGTGACCCGGGCGAACCTCGGGTCCATTGAGCTCATCAGCGATTTTCTCGACGCGCGCCTGCACAGCCTGGGCATCATGCCGCGCGTCGCGAACCGCGTGCAAGTCGCGGCCGACGAGATCTACTCGAACATCTGCCGCTACAGCGGGGCTAGCCGCGCGGTGGTCTCCGCCGTCCGCGAGGGAGGCGAGCTTCTCGTCGAGTTCTGCGACGACGGCGTCGGATTCGACCCCACCGCGTGCAAGGAGCCCGACACGACCCTCACGGTCGAGGAACGCCCCATCGGCGGCCTGGGGATCCATATGGTGCGCAAGATGACGACGGCGATGAGGTACCAGCGCGTGCACGACACGAACATCCTCATTCTCACGTTCGCGCTCACGTAACGAGAGGACCGACCGCAGGGGCCGACCGCGGGGGACCGACCGCAGGAACCGACCGCGGTGCCCCGCGCCGCTTAACGAAAGGAAGGAAGATGGACCTGAAGAGCCGCATCATCCTCGAGGACTACCGCAAGAACCGCGACGACTTCGTCAGGATCGGCAAGATCGTGCACGAGAAGCTCGATGGCATCGCCGCCACGTCGGGTATCCGCACGTTCCAAGTCCAGCACCGCGTGAAGTCCGAGAAGTCCCTTGCCGGCAAGCTCGTGCGGCACGGAGGTTGGTACGACAGTTTCGAGCAGCTCACCGACATCCTCGGCGCCCGCGTCATCTGCTACTTCACCGACGACGTCGACCGCATGGGCGCGCTGGTCGAGAAGGAATTCGTTATCGACCGCGAGAACTCGAGCGATAAGCGCCAGCTCATCGACGCCGAGTCCTTCGGCTATCTAAGCCTTCACTACATCGCGAGCCTGCCCGAGTCCGACGACTACCCGGAAGACCTCTGCCACTGGCGCTTTGAGATCCAGATCCGCACCTGCTTGCAGCACGTCTGGAGCGACATCGAGCACGATACCGGCTACAAGTCGGAGTTCGGCGTGCCCCGCGCCGTCCAGCGCGGCTATGCGCGCATCAGCGCCCTTCTTGAGCTCGCCGACGACGAGTTCGTGCGCATGCGGGACCTCATGAGCGATTACACGGAGTCGGTGCGCCAGAGCATCATCGACGACACGGCCGAGGACGTCCCCATCGACACCGTGTCGCTCGGCGAGTACGTGCGCAACAATAAGCGCATGCGCGCGCTGCTCGAGCGCATGGCGAGCGATTCCGGGGCGCAGGTCGAGGAGTGCGACCCGGGCGCCTACGTGGCGCAGCTCGAGTGGCTCGGCATCACGACCATCGGCGGCATCTCCCGCATGCTCGCGGAGAACGAGGAGATGGCCTGCAAGATGCTGAGCCGCGCGCTCGAGGCGACCGACCTCGACATCATCTCGTCTTCCACCGGCCTGCGCTACCTGTGTAACGCCGAGGCCTGCCGCCGCGGCCTGAGCGTGGAGAAGATCGGCGAGTTCTTGGCCCTGAGCCTGAGCAACACCGCCCGCGCGCAGACGCGGGCGAAGTACCTGAAGCGTGTCTACGAGGAGTTGAGCAAGTAAGCATGGCAACACAACCGACGGCGGACAGCCCCGACTACATCCGCGCCATCGCGTTCGCGACCCGGAAGCACGCGAAGCAGGTGCGCATGGGCGGCATGCCGTACATCGTGCACCCCATCGCGGTGGCGGACATCGTCAACTGCTGGGGATACGGGCGCGACTACATCATCGCGGCCTTCTTCCACGACCTTTTGGAGGACACCGACGCCACCGACGAGGAGATTCTCCAGATCGGCGGGCCGAAGGTCCTCGAGGCCGTGCACGCCTTGACCAAATGCGAGAACTACGTGATGAGCGAGTACGTCGAGGGGATCCTGGCCAACGACATCGCGCGCGTGGTCAAGGCGGCCGATCGCCTGCACAACCTGCGCTGCGCCGTTCTGGCCCCCGAGGACTTCAAGCACCGCTACGTGCTCGAGACCCTCGACTGGTACATGGACCTGTGCCCCGAGATCCCGCTCGCGGTGCGGCACCTGGCCTCTACTATGGAGCAGCCGATCTACGAGGCCCCGATGGATTATGGCAACATAGACGACTGGAAGGCCGTCGAGGCCGAGTAGCGCCCGACGCGCTTCTTTACAAGGATAGGATTCGATCATGAACGTCAGCTTTGATCTTAACCAGTTCATCGCGCAGCTGGAGAGCCGCCCCGTCACGACCCTCATAGCCGCCTCCGTCACCCTCGTCGTGTGCATCGCGCTTGTGGTCGTGGCCATCGCCGGCATGTGGAAGACCGTCTCTAAGCTCGGCGGCCGCGGCTGGTCCCAGATCGTCCCGGTCTATTCCGTCTGGGAGCGCTCGTCCGCCGCTGGCTGCGAGCGTGCCCTGTGCGTCGTGTATACGGTTCTGGCCGCAGTCGCGCTGGCCTCTAATGTGGTGAATAACGAGTCGTTCCAATCCATCGCCGGCCTGTGCAACCTTGCGTACCTGGTCATCGAGTTCATGGTCGCGTACAAGATCGCCCGCCGCTTCGGCAAGGGCAAGGTCTTTACGGTCGGGCTCGTGATCTTGCCGTTCATCTTCTACGGCATCCTCGGCCTCGGCTCCGCGCGGCCGATTGAGCTTGAGAAGTAGGCTCATCCGTTAAGCGCGCGTGGGTCGGTATTCGCGGCGATCTTGATGCGGTCCTGCCGCGACGGGCCGAGTGCGGGCTACCCCTCGTAGCGCAGCGCGAGGATGGTGATGTCGTCGGCCTGCTCGGCCTCGCCTGCGTAGGCGACCACGTCCTTCTTGACGTCCTCGATGAGCTCCGCTGGCGTCTGGGGGTCGATTCCGGCAAGAAGGTCGTGCAAACGATCGTCGCCGTAGCACTTCTCGTCGAGGTCGATGGCCTCCGTCACGCCGTCGGTGTAGAGCAGCAGCGTGTCCCCGGGGCTCATCTGCAGCTGCTTGCCCTGGTACTCGATGCCCTCGAAGCTGCCCAGGAAGAAGCCCGAGCGCTCTCGCAGCCACTCGACGCTGCCGTCGGCACGGCGCATCAGCGGAGGGTTGTGGCCGCCGTTGGAGTAGTCGAGCTTGCCTGTCTTCGTGTCGAGGACGCCGAGCCAGACCGTGACGAACATATCCTCGTCGTTGTTCTGGGCGAGGCCGTTGTTGGCGAGCGTCATCGACTCGGCGGCCTCGACGCCCAGGGTCAGGAGCTGCCGCAGCAGGGTCTTCGCGTGCATCATGAAGAGCGCGGCGGGAACGCCCTTGCCCGAGACGTCGGCGATGAGAAACGCGCAGCGGCGCTCGTCGACCATGAAGAAGTCGTAGAAGTCGCCCCCGACGGCCTTGGCCGGGTTCATCGACGCTGCGATGCGGAAGCCTTCCTGCCCCGTGTAGGGGGGCGCGACGGGGGGCAGCGCCGAGAGCTGGATGCGGTGCGCGACCGCCAGCTCCGAGGCCGCGCGCTCACGCTCGGCGCTCAGGCGCGTCACGTGCTCGACGTGCTCCTGGATCTGGTCGATCATCGACTCCGTCGCGTCTGCCAGGTCGCCGACCTCGTCGGAGGGGAACTTCTCGCCGCGTATAAGGCCGGCCACGCCCGCGTCCTTGGTGCGGCCATACTCGCGCACGTGGGAGGCGAGGGTCTCGATGGGGGCCACGAGCGTGTTGCGCAGGATGACGAGCATGCCCGCCAGGCACACGCTGAAGACCACGAACGAGACGACCAGGGTGCCGAACATCTGGTTCCACACGGACTGGTTGAACTCGTCGGTGTCCATGGCGATCTCGAGCACCCAGCTCGTGTCGTCGTCCTCAAGGGAAACGTACATGAGGTACTGGCTGCCGTCGGGGGAGACCGCGACCTCGTCGAGCTCCTCGTTGCTCTTCACGACGCTCCAGAGCTCGTCGTAGCCCTCGGGCCGCGGCTCGTCCTGCAGGAACTTGTGGGCGCTCTGCTCCTCGCCCTCGCCGTCATCCCCGCTCTGGGCGATGTAGGTCACGGATTTGGCCTGGGGGTACGCCTTGAGCAGCGAGATGCGCGCCACCTCGAACTTGGACACCAGGCGGCTGAGCATGTCCTCCACCGAGAGATAGGTGTAGGCGGCGTAGGCGGCTTCCGATTTGTCCTTGACCTCGGCAAGCTGCTCGCGCTCGGCGGTCGCGTCCTCGCCGCCCTCCTCTTTCTCCGCGATCTTGACGGTCAGGGCCTCGACCTGCGCGGTCAGCCTGTTCGAGTCGGAGTAGGCCTGCGAGCGGCTCGTGAACGTCTTGAGGGTGTTGCGGTGATCGATCCAGGACTCGTACTCGTCGGAGATGTTGACGGACGAGAGAATGGAGTCCGCCGCGTAGTCGCCGATCTGGTTCAGGCGGTCGGTCTGCGTCGAGAGATAGGTCGAGCGCGTGTTCACGTAGCTCAAGAGGCAGTTCAGGGCCACGCCGACCGCGATGAAGGCGAGGAAGACGAGCGCGAGCTTGCGAATCAGCCGCCCGTGGAAGGGGCCCTTCTTGCTCGGGGCCTGCGCGGGGTCGTATGCCTGGCCGTCCATGGGGGCATGACTCTCTTCGACCACTGCGGGCCTCCTGATTCGTTGTGCGGCGTGTCTGTGCCAAAACATAAAGTTTGCCACATGCGGGTGTGGTCCGACCACTTCATAGGCGCTATTTCCCGTTGCCTGAGCATTGCTGAAACCCCTCGGCGGGCGTTCCCCCGGGCATCTTCTGTTGCGCCGCCGTTTCGAGCTCGGGAACCCGGGTTTCTTCCTGGTGTCGGAAGTTACGCTACGTGACCAGTGTCGTAAACAGGTCCTTGATTTGCGGTACCAGCCGCTGCCGTAAAAACAACAATCGTCGTGCACGGAGCCAAAGCGGCCGAAGCGGCCACGCAAACAAGGATTTGGAGGCGCCCATGTACGATACCGGCTCAACATCGTTCATGCTCATCTGTACCATGCTTGTCCTATTCATGACCCCAGGACTCGCGTTCTTCTACGGAGGGCTTTCCCGCCGCAAGAACGTGATCAACACCATGCTCATGTGCTTCGTTGTCATCGGCATCGTCGGCCTTCTGTGGGTCGTCGCCGGCTGGTCGTTCGCCTACGGCGGCGACGGCTCGCTCAGCTGGTTCGGCGGCTTCGACCAGCTGGGCCTCAGCGGCGTCGTCTCCAATATGCTCGCCGAGAAGGACGCCGTGCCTGACGGCACTGTCTATCCCACCATCATCAACATCTGCTTCCAGATGGCCTTCGCCATGATCACCTGCGCCATCATCACCGGCTCGGTCGCCGGGCGCATGAAGTTCGGCGCGATCGCGGCGTTCATCGGCGCGTGGGTGCTCGTGGTGTACGCGCCGCTCGCCCACATGGTCTGGGGCGGCGACGGCTCTCTTATCGGCGACGTGATCGGGGCGCTCGACTTCGCCGGCGGCGACGTCGTGCACATCTCCTCGGGCGTCACCGGCCTCATCCTCTGCTGCTGCCTCGGCGGCCGCCGCGGCTTCGGCCTCACGAGCGCCCGTCCCCACAACGTGCCCTTCGTCGCGCTCGGCGCGGGCCTGCTGTGGCTCGGCTGGTTCGGCTTCAACGGCGGCTCCGAGTTCGCCGCCGACGGCACCGCCGCGCTCGCGATCCTGAACACCGTCGTGGCCTCCGCCGCCGGCCTCGCTTCTTGGCTCGTCGTCGAGAAGCTCCAGACCGGTAAGCCCACCCTCGTCGGCGGCGCTACCGGCCTCGTGGCAGGCCTCGTCGTCGTGACCCCGGGCGCCGGCTTCGTCGAGCCGTGGGCGGCCGTGGTCATGGGCATCATCGTCTCGCCGGTGTGCTACTTCGCCATCTCCAAGCTCAAGGCGAGGTTCGGCTACGACGACGCGCTCGACGCGTTCGGTTGCCACGGTGTGGGCGGCCTGCTCGGCGGCGTGCTCACCGGCCTGTTCTGCGTGCCCGAGCTTTCCTGGACCGAGCACGGCGGCCTCTTCTACACCGGCGATCCCTCGCTGCTCGTGAGCCAGGTCCTGGGCATCCTCGTGACCCTCGCGATCGTCGTGGTGCTCGATCTCGTGCTCGTGACGATCGTCAAGGCGGCCTTCGGCGGCAGCCTGCGCGTCTCCGACCGCGACGAGGCGCTGGGCATGGACTTCTCGGCCCACGGCGAGAGCGCCTACCCGGCCTATACCGGCTTGGACGCCTAAGCGGCGCCCGGTGAACCCGTACGCTATAGAGCGATTCTTTCCGACGAAGGAGCAGGCATATGAAGAAGGTAACCGCCGTCATCCGTCCCGAGAAGCTCGAGGAGCTCAAGGACGCCCTGAACGAGATGGGTATCCACGGCATGACCGTCTATGAGGTCCAGGGCTGCGGAACCCAGCGCGGCTGGAAGGAGTACGTGCGCGGCAACGAGGTCATGCTCAACATGGTCCCGAAGGTCAAGGTCGAGCTCGTGGTGGCTGACGACCAGGTCGAGGCGCTGATCAAGTGCATCTGCGTGGTCGCGCGCACCGGCGAGGTCGGCGACGGCAAGATCTTCGTCTACCCGGTGGACGAGTGCGTGCGCATCCGCACCGGCGAGCGGGGAGAGGCCGCGGTCTAGCCCGCGAGAGCCGTCGTCGGGCACCGCGCGATTTAACGACGGCTTTGCAGCAAGAAATAGGCAGCTTAAGGGCGCCGATGGACCTGTCGAGGCCCATCGGCGCCCCGTTTCTAGACGAAGGGGCTGTCCCCTTGTCTTATTTGGCGGTCAGCGCATGAAGAGGGCCTCGCCGAGGGAGCACCACTTGTCGGCGGCGCAGATAAGCCACGCCTCGCGGCTGGCGGGCACGCGGCCCGGCGGCAGCGGCCACATGTGCGCGGCGATGGCGTTCTCCTCGAGCGGCGTGAGGTCGAAGTCCTCGCGGGCGTTCTCGAGCGCGAGGACGGGATGCATCGTGGCGTGCGCGGTGTGGCCGGGCTCGTGCCAGTCGTACAAGAAATAATCGTGGAGAAGCGCTGCGCGAATAAGCTCGCGCTCGGAAACCCGCAGGTGAAGGGCCTCACTGAGCGCGACCGCCGCGTTCGCTACCCGTACGCAGTGCCCCCAGGTGCTCACGCGGCCGTGCTGGACCGATTCGCGCATGGCCGGCACCCGTGCCGCGTTCTCGAGCGCCGCCACCTGGGCCGCCACGCGTTCCCTCGTCCGGCTCCTCATTTGCCGCCCTTCTTTCTATTGGCAAGAAGCACGTCGAGCATGCGCTCGAGCCTTCGGGCCGTGCCGCCGAGCCGATCGATGCGGAAGCGGCGCGCGTTGTGCAGCACGTGCTGCTGGCGGGCGCTCATGTGGTCGGCGATGAAGCGCAGCCGGTATGCGGCCAGGTTCCCGCCCTCGCGCAGCCGGTAGGCGGCCTCGGCGCCGGTGCCGCGGAGCAGCATGCCGCCCTCGCGCAGCTTCTCGGTGCCGGCTCGCACGCTCGCTGAGCCGGCGTCGACGGCGCCCTGGACGCGGTCGTTGAGGTCGGTCTCCAGGCGCTCGACCAGGGCGACGACCTCGGTCAAGGTGGCCATGGTGAGCATCGTGTCGGCAGCAAGGATCCAAGTCAGCGCAAGCCCTGCGACCTCGAAGGCGAGCGGTGGCGTTGCTTGGGTGACCAGGCGGACGAGCGGCAGCGCGACATAGACGATGGCGAGGCCGCCGAGGCCGAAGAGGGTGGCCGCGGGCGCGCAGACGCGGCCCTTGATGTTCAGCGGGAGATTCGAGTAGTCCCACCAGACTGTTCCGAAGACGCGTTCCATGACGATGGACGTGAACCACTCGATGGCCGAGGCCCCGAGGGCGCAGATGAGGAAGATTGCCCAGAAGGGCGGCAGGTTATCGCTGACCAGGGGGTTTCCAAAGGCGGCAATGGCCGCGACGGCGCCCACGCCGTAGATGGGGCACAACGGTCCGAAGAGGAATCCGCGGTTGCACCAGCGCTTCTCGACGAGCGAGCAGTAGAGCGACTCGAACGCCCAGCCCAGCAAGCCGAAGAAGCTGAACCAGACGATGATTTGGCTTGCGATCAAGGAGCCTCCTTTCGACGGCGGGGGGACGGTACGGGGGAGCGGTACATCGAGAAGGGCGAGGAGCGCGGCCTCCGACGTCGAGCGCCCGGCGGCGCGCCCTTCTTAGCAGCGGTGCGCGCTCGGGCAGATATCTTCCAGCACGCATCCGTCGCACTTGGGCGCGCGTGCCGTGCAGGTGTCGCGCCCGTGGCTGATCCACTGGTGGTTGACGTCGCGCCAGAGCTCGGGCGGCAGCAGCGCCAGGAGGTCCTGCTCGGTCTTGAGCGGCTCCTTCTCGTGCGTCCTCGGCGAGAGCGCGAGCCGGTGCGCGATGCGGTTCACGTGCGTGTCCAGGGCGATGCCCTCGACCTTGCCGAAGGCCACGTTGAGGACGATGTTCGCTGTCTTGCGCCCCACGCCGGGCAGGCTCGTGAGCCCCGCCATGGTCTGCGGCACCTCTCCGCCGAAATCGGAGACGATGGCCTGCGCGCACTCGACGCAGTGGCGGGCCTTGGTCTTGTAGAAGCCGAGGCTGTGGATGATCTCGGCGACCTCGGCGGGGGAGGCGGCGGCCAACGCCGCCGGGGTGGGGAAGCGGCGGAAGAGCTCCGGCGTCACGCGGTTGACCTGCGCGTCGGTGGTCTGCGCGGAAAGAAGCACCGAGATGACCAGGCGATACGGGCTCTCGTGGTCGAGGAAGCACTCGACGGGCCCGTACTTCTCGTCAAGGCGCCGGCACGCCTCGACGGCGCGCGCGGCCTTGTCCTTCTTCTTTTCCACCGGCATAGGCGCACCACCTTGGAGAATCGGCACATACAGCTTGAATGATATACTCTTCGACGCAGAAGGCGCGAATACCTGCGCCGACCCGCCCGAAAGGAAAACCTCATGTCCATCAAGGAACTCGTACAGAGCGACGACCCCGTTCTTTCCCAGGCCTGCGAGCCCGCGACCGCCGATGACGCCGAGCTGGCCGCCGACCTCGTCGACACCATGAACTCGCTCGAGGACGCCGCGTGCCTCGCCGCCAACCAGATCGGCTTCGCGCGCGCCGTCGTCGTGTACAAGGGCGACGACGAGAAGGACCACGTGCTCTACAACCCTAAGCTCCTCATGGGCCTCGGCCCCCAGAAGCTCGTGGAGAGCTGCATGACCCACGAGGGCGAGAGCCGCGTGACCCGCTTCGTCAAGGCCAAGGTCTCCTACGACGAGCTGGTCGACGGGCAGCTCAAGCCCCGCAAGAAGGACTTCCTCGGCTGGGAGGCCCAGATGGTCCAGCACATGATCGACCACTGCAAGGGCAAGCTGGTCTAGCCCTTCTCGGCACTCGCTGGGATTCGTGGGATTGTGGGGGCGCCGCGGCGCCCCTTTTTCGTGGGGAGCTTCCCTACATGCCGGCGAACCCGGTCTGACGGAGGGCCTCATAGAGCACGACGGCCGCGGCGTTCGAGAGATTGAGCGCGCTGATGCGGTAGTCGGTCGGGTCGATGAAGTTGCCGCAGATGTCCTGGCGAAGTATCGGGTGGTCGCTCGGCTGACCGGCCGGCTCCGCCCATTGGTCGGCGTCGCATATGGTCGCGGCGTCGGGCATCATCGGGATGCGCTCGCAGCGCCCCGGCGCCCGGGCAAGAAGCTCCTCGGGAATGCCGGACGATTCCTTTCCGAACACGAGGAAATCGCCGTCCGCATAGGTGCTCTCGGCGTAGGTGCGTCTTGCCTTCTTGGTCAGGTAATGGATGCGCGGATCGTCGACTTCCAGCATGTTTACCTGCAGGAATTCTGCCCATCCGTTATAGGTGCGCACGTCGAGGCTGCGCCAGTAGCCGAGACCCGCTCGGTGCAGGAGCTTGTCGCTGAGCGAGAACCCGAGCGGACCGACCAGGTGCAGGCAAGAGCCGGTGACCACGCAGGTGCGGCCGATGTTGCCCGTGTTCGCGGGTATCTCCGGCTCGTAGAGGACGACGTTGAGCATGCGTTTCTTGCCCCCTAGAGCTGAACGACCTCAAGACGGTTGTAAGGGAAGCCCATGCCGCGCTCGGCGTAGACGTCCTGCATGAGGTCCTGCGCCTTGCGCCGGACGGCGTAGCGCGCGGCGGGGTTGCAGTGCAGGCGAACGAGGTAGTCGACGCTGCTTTCGCCGAGCTCCTGGGTGCCGCAGAACTCCGCTGAGGCGACGTCGGCGATCCCCGCGGCTCGCTCGGCGAATTCCCGGGCCAGGGCCCGCGCGTCGTTTACGGAGACCTCGTAGCCCATCGGCAGGCAGATATCCAGCCAGTCGGACATGACCTCGACCTGGGATATCTCGCGGTTGCTCACCGAGACCATGTTGCCGGTCTTTATTTCGCGCAGCTTGGTGCTCTTGAAGTTGAGTGCCACGACCACGCCCTCGTAGCCTCCGTACCGAACGACGTCGCCCACGGAATAGTAGCCGTCCCAGAAGATGGCGATGCCCATGATCAGGTCTTTGAGCAGGTCCTGGAGGGCGAAGCCGACGATGATGCCGGCGACCCCGAGGCTCGCCGCGATGCCGGGGACGTCGACGCCGTTGACCGCGAACACGAACAGGGCGACCGCGGCGAAGACGACCCCCTTGCCAATCATGAGCATGACGCGCAGGCTCGCCGCGCGGGGCTCGTCCCCCGATTTGGCAAGGTGGCCGCGCACGAGGGACTCGAGCTGCTTCCAGCAGAAGCCTGCGACCACGATGGAGGCGAGGCTCACCCAGGGCTTGTTCGAGAGGAGGTAATCGGTGATGGCGTTCATGGTTTCCTGCTGTTCGTCGTGTTCGCTTGATGCATCGTAGCGCAAAGTGAGGCTAGACTTGGGGCCGTTTGGATTGGCTATCCGGGCCGTTCATAGCCAGGGAGTGGGGAGAAGCGCGTGATCAAGCTGTTTGCCGCCGACTTGGACGGGACCTTGCTGAACGCGCTGCACCTGACCGACCGCACCATCCTGCGCTCTCTGCGCGAGATTCGCTCGGCGGGCGCGCACTTCTCCATCGCCACGGGGCGAACGATGCGCTCGAACCACGACATGGGGTTCGAAGGCAACGTAGCCGTGGTCTGCGCGAACGGGTCGCTGGTGCTCGACGAAGAGGGACAGGTTATCCGAACGGCGACGATGCCGCACGAGTTCATCGAAGGCATTGTCCGCGCGTTCCCGAAGGCCCCACTCGACTTCATCACCTCTGAGCGCACCTATCACCTGGTGACCGAGGAGCGGCACATGGCGTCATACGGCGACATGCCCGCTTGGCGCAAGGTCGTCATGCGCGGCATGAGCATGACGGGTGGCCCCGAGCATGTCTACGAATGCCCGGCGGCGCAGGTCGCCGCGCTCGACGTCTGCAAAATCAACGCCCACATCGAGGGCATGGAGGAGGCGGGCGAGATCGCGGCCTTTATCGCCGATTGGGCAGACGATGTGGTCAACGCGCCTTTCAACCCCTCCATGCTCGAGGTTACCCGTCGCGGCGTGAACAAAGGCGAGGCGGTGGCGTGGCTCGCCGGTTACCTGGGCATACATGAGGACGAGGTCGCGGTTTACGGCGACGGCGGCAACGACATCCGGATGCTCGAGCGTTTCGCGGGGCACGGGCATGCCTATGCGACGAGCAACGGGTCCGAGGCCGCGAAGGCAGCCGCCGGGCACGTGATCGGCCCGTGCGCCCTGCACGCGGTTCCGCGCCACATGTTGCGAACGCTGCGGAAGGGGCGCTAGGTGCTCGTTGCGCCGGTCTCTGCCCAAACCCCCGAGAATTCGTCGGGCTATAGAGCCCCTTATTGCCCTGCCGCGCGGCCGATTCAGGGCGCCCGCATGGCGCTCGGTCGCCCATAAGCCGGGTATTTTCGCTGTTCACCCATCCCGATGGCGAAAGTTCAATTTATACGTGCTATAGTGCCGCCAGTTGCATTATGAAATTGAACCGAAATTGAACTTTTGGAGCACAGAACATGCCGAACCTCACCTTCTCGCATCGCCTTAAGGAGGCCATGGACGATGCCGGGCTTAAGCAGTCCGACCTTGTCCGTCTTGCCGCCGAGCGAGGTCAAAAGCTCGGGAAAAGCCAGGTCAGCCAGTACGTAAGCGGGAAGGTTGTGCCGCGAGGCGACGTGATGGCGCTGCTTGCGGCCCTTCTTGGCGTCGAGGTCGACTGGCTTTCCGGCAAACAGGCGTCTGCACGTCCCACGTACCAAAAGAATGACCCAACCGTGACCAAAGGGAGCAAAACCATGCGTGAGTTCAAGAAGTCCAGCAAGCTCGACAACGTCCTCTACGACGTCCGCGGCCCCGTGGTCGACGAGGCCGCCCGCATGGAGGAGGACGGCGCGCGCGTCCTTAAGCTCAACATCGGCAACCCGGCCCCCTTCGGCTTCCGCGCCCCCGACGAGGTCGTTTACGACATGCGCCAGCAGCTCACGGAGTGCGAGGGCTATTCCGACTCGCGCGGACTCTTCGCCGCCCGCAAGGCCATCATGCAGTATGCGCAGCTGCGCAACATCCCAGGCGTGGACATGAAGCACATCTACACGGGCAACGGCGTTTCCGAGCTTATCCAGCTCTGCATGCACGCCCTCATCGAGAATGGCGACGAGGTGCTGATTCCAGCGCCCGACTATCCGCTGTGGACCGCCTGCGTCACGCTCGCCGGCGGCAACCCCGTCCACTACATCTGCGACGAGGCCAACGAGTGGAACCCGGACCTCGAAGACATCGAGAAGAAGGTCACCCCGGCAACCAAGGCCATCGTTATCATCAACCCGAACAACCCCACCGGTGCCGTCTACTCGCGCGAGATCCTCGGGGGCATCGTGGAAATCGCGCGCAAGCACCAGCTCATGATCTTTGCCGACGAGATCTACGACCGCCTGATCATGGACGGCTACGAGCACATCTCGATCGCCTCGCTCGCCCCCGACCTGCCGTGCGTCACGTTTTCCGGCCTCTCGAAGTCGCATATGGTCTGCGGTTACCGTATCGGCTGGATGATCCTCTCGGGCAACCTGCGCTGCATGAAGGACTTTATCCTCGGCGTGAACATGCTGTCGAACATGCGCCTGTGCTCGAATGTACCGGCGCAGTCCATCGTGCAGACGGCTCTCGGCGGGTATCAATCCGTTAACGAGTACATTCGCCCCGGCGGGCGCGTGTACGAGCAGCGCAACTACGTGTACGAGGCCCTGAACGCCATCGACGGCATCACGGCGGTCAAGCCCAAGGCGGCGTTCTACATTTTCCCGAAGATGGATGCGAAGAAGTTCAACATCACCGACGACGAGCAGTTCGCCCTCGACCTGCTGCACGAGAAGAAGATCCTGATCACGCGCGGAGGCGGCTTCAACTGGGGCGAACCCGACCACTTCCGCATCGTCTATCTGCCGCGCATGGAGGTGCTGCGCGAGTCGATGGAGGACCTCGCGGACTTCTTCGCGCATTACCGGCAGTAGGCTCCGGCGCGGCCGGCGCGTCGGGCGCACGGCCGCGGGCGGTCCTTGGTTCTTGCGAGGGCGTCTCGTGGAGTCTGCGTGTTCGACTGGTTTATCTACCTGCGAAGACGTTGGCGACGCATAAACTAGATACCTTGTGAAGCGCCCGCAGAGTGGTGGCGCATTTTTACGCCGGAAGGCGAAGAAGGAGACTCATGTCTGAGTACAGCGAGAACGACGAGAT
>CAZEHG010000012.1:0-21836 GCA_964512475.1 uncultured Atopobium sp. | reverse complement strand
TGATGGGGTCGGAGAGCACCACCTGGAAGATGTCGCCCTCGTGGATGTGCTCCTGGGCGGTGCGGACCATCTGCTCGTAGCGGGCCTGGTCGTAGACGGGTGCAAGGTCGCGCTTAAGGTGCAGCGGGGCGAAGTCGTGCTTCTCGCCGCCCTGCAGGATGGTCTGCATGCGGTCGAGCTCGGCCACGGCGGCGGCATAGGCGGCATCGAGCGCGGCGGGGTCGGGGTCCGAGACGTCGACCGAGGCCACGAGCACGACCTTCTGCCGGTATGAGTCGAAGCAGACGACGCGGTCGAAGAGCATGAGGTCGACGTCGGGGAAATCCTCGCGGCCCATGCCCTCGCGGCGCAGCGTGGGCTCGGCGTACTTGAGGTAGTCGTAGGAGAAGTAGCCCACCAGTCCGCCCGTGAACGGCGGGAAGCCGGGGAGACGCGGCGAGGCGTGCTCGGCAAGAAGCGCGCGGACAGCGTCGCCCGGGTGCTCGACGCGCGAGCGCTCGGCCACGGGCTCGCCGCCCTCGACGCCGCGCTTGACCGTGAGCTCGCCGTTCACACAGGTGAGCTCCACCGTAGGCGCGAAGCCGAGGAAGCTGTAGCGGCCCCAGCGTCGGTCGGTCTCCGCGGACTCGAAGAGGAAGCAGTGGTTCGAGGCGGCGCGCACGCGGCGCATGGCCTCGATCGTGGTGAAGGCGTCCGCCATGAGCTCACGCTTGATGGGCACGCGGCGGTAGTGCCCTGACGCCGCGATGGCGGCGA
The DNA here is from genome assembly GCA_964512475.1 of uncultured Atopobium sp. GTDB lineage: Bacteria > Actinomycetota > Coriobacteriia > Coriobacteriales > Atopobiaceae > Paratractidigestivibacter. The sequence continues at coordinate 21,080 of CAZEHG010000012.1, read as the reverse complement.
CGTCGTCCAAAGACGGCGAGGCTGCGGCGCGTTGGTCCGCGGCGGCGCTGACCTGCGATTCGTTCATCATGTAACCCTCCTTCGTACATCGTGAGAAGGGCATAGAAAAAGCCCGTCCTCAGCCTTATGAGTCTGCCAAGGACGAGCTCGATGATGAACCCGCGGTGCCACCTTGGTTCACGGCTCACGCCGTGCCCTTTTGCCGGGCGCCTACACGCCCTTGGTTGCTAACGTGAACCCGCACGTCGCAGCCTACTGAGCTTGGCGCCGCTCACGCGGCGCCGGCCTTTCGGTGCGCCCTCGACGGCCCATTCGACGTCCCGCTTTCCTCCCGGCTCCCACCGTCCCGGGCTCGCTCCTCGCGCGCTGGCGTCTACTTTCCGTCTCATCGGTTTAGGTGCGCTATTCGATTGGTAGAAGAGTTTACGCCTTGGGACGGCGTTGCGGGAACGGTATTTTGTTACGTTTTCGCGACCTTGCGCCGCTGGCGGGGCGCCCGTCTCGAAGAGACGGTCGTGGCGAGCCGATAACGGGCCGATAGAGTCCCGGCAGCGTGCCCCGCCGCGCGCCCCCGGTCCGCTCGTGGAGCCTGGTGCCGTGATATCTCTCTCGCAGGCGTGCCCAGAGGTTAGGGTACTTCTCTCCAAGTAGCATAACTATTTAACTATCGACAAAACCCCAGTTGGCAAGAAGCCCGCCCCTCTTTCGGGCGGCTTAGCCCACTTATGGGGAAGTACGTAAACTATTTAATTATCGGCAAAAGCGCGGTTTGGAAGAGACAAGGCTCCTCTTCCCGTCAACTTAGTCTGCTTGTGGGGACGTAGGCTAACGCGCCCACGCCCCCCGGATGCCCACAGACGGCATGTTGCCACGTGCCCCGCCCACAGCGGGCTCCTGTGCCTACCCTAAGCGGAGGCTAAGGCCCGGCCGCCCCTGTTGGAGAGGTGATAGTGTGTGAAGTCGTGGACCATATCTTCCGATAAGGCGCGACACAGGACCTGCTGATATCAAATCCTCAAGTAAAGGCACACCAAAACCGGCCGGATGGCTAAGCTTTGGCCCACGCTCTGACGCATATGCCAGGGCAATTGTTGCTCAGGGCCTCTTCCACCGTGAGCTCTTCGACCTGCTCGGGGCAGGGGCAGGACCACATCCCGTGGGAGGCGACAGCACGCGTGACGCCGTAAGCCATACCGGCGCGGCGGCCCCGCCGACGCGCCGAGAAGGACGCCGAGCCGGGTGCCGCCCGAGACGCGCGCTGTCCGCTAAAAGGCCCCGCCGCCTCCTCCGCCGCCGAAGCCGCCGCCCCCGCCGCCGGAAAAGCCGCCGCCCCCGCCGCCGCCCGAGCTGTCCGAGGAGGACGCAAGCGCGGATGCCGAAACCTCGTGGGCCGACCGGAAACCGCTCGTGAAGGCCTCGCTCGCGGACCGGCCGCGGTATCCGTAGCCGCCGTAGCACCAGTAATAACAAGGCATAAAGACCGGGTCGTCGAAGAACTGCGGGGCCGCGACCTCAAGCTGCTTGACGACCTGCTTGGAGACGCCGAGCACCACGGACATGACGAGCAGACGGTTCCAAAGGACCACGTCGTCGGGCACGGCCTCGTCCAGCTTGGTGAATTCCTTGAGCCAGCGGCGCAGCGCCTCGAGCTCGGCCTTGGCCTCGATTCCCTCGCGGTTGAGCGGCTTCAGCCCTACCCCGATAAGGAGCGCGGCGACGCCGACCGCCATCAGAAGGGCGGAGAGGCCGAGGACATGGAGCGACGCGTCCTCCATGACGAACAGGAAGAAGATGAACGAGACGATAGCCGCCGCGAAGTCGATCGCCCCGAGCGCGAGGAGAGCCCGCTTGTTGCCCTGCAAGGGCGCCCCCTCGACGAAACGGTCCTTGTAGCATTCCTCGGCGGCGCCCGCCCAGGCTTTCCACGCATCGTCGTAAACCTGCGGGCTGCTCTTGGCCCTCTTCTTGAACTCGGAAAGAAGCACCTGATCGCCCGGCTTGTTGCCCTTCTCTGCGACCTTGTTGAACATCATGTCGCATGCGGTCGCATCGATCGACTCGGCGATCGGGCGCTTGGCGCCGTCCTCTGCCCTCGGAACGTCCTTGAGCTTGGTCACGAGGTAGTCATCGCCGTCTTTTCCGGCCTTGCGCCCCTTGCCCGGCGTCGCCGCCTTCTCGAGCTTGATCACGCCGGCGTCGGTGAGGCGCATGAGGGTCGCCGTGAGCTCCTTGGGCTCGATGTTTCCCCCGTTGTAGAGGGCTCCCAGAACGGCGGGGTGGTCGCCCGTCGGCACGTCGCGGAAGTACTTGTCCCTAAACTCCGGGCGTGTGGCCTTAATCTGGCGCCGCAGGGCGACCGCCGCCGCGACGCCCGTGGCAACCGCGAGGCCGAGCGAGCCGAAGGTCCCGGCGTCGCGCAGCATGCGCGCCTGTTCGCGCTTGGCGTTGGCCTCGTCGGCCCACGCTTGCTCCTCCGAGAGGATGCCATCGAGCTTGGAGCCGGCCGTCTGCTCGCAGGCGGCGATCCACGCGGCCGGGAAGGTCACGCGCATCTCGGCGAACTCCTCGGTGCCGACGCCTGGCACGGTGAAGATAATCTGGTCGCCGTCGAACGCGACGTCGGCGTCGAGAGGCCCGTGGCCCCAGGCGCGGACGTTGTCGCCGGCGGACACGGACTCGCCCGCAGGCACGGGAAGATGCAGGGTACAGGTCACGTTCCGGGACTCGACGTCCCAGCCGTCCGAGACGAACTTCCAGTAGAGCTCGCCGGTGTCCTCCCAACGCGTGGCGACGCCCGTGAGCTCATAGACGATGGTGAAGCGCGCTTCCTCGTCCTCGTGCGGCGAGTAGAGCTTGACCCGCGTGTACCCGTCGAACTCGGTGAGCTCGTAGGTGCGGGCGTCGCCCGTCTCGGAAAGCGCGAACGCGCTCAGGCTGGCGCCCGAGCCCTCGCCGACGGTCTCGACGGTAAGAGCGACGTCCTTGCCGTTGTTCGAGTTGCGCCCCGTGGGGATCTTCCAGTACACGCCGTTGAAAGATCCGTCGAAATCGAAGGTCCTCGTCTCGCTCACGCGCAGCACGCCGTCCTCGGTCACCGTGGCGTCGATGTCGACGGCAGTGATCGAGTAATCGTTCGCCAGCGCCGTCGCGGGAACCGAGATCAGCGCGATCAGCAGCGCCGCGAGCATCGGCAGCCATAGGCGTCCGCGCAACTTCATACGAGCCTCCATCAAGGATACGTCCATTCATCCACACTGCCAGAGCATACCAGAGCGGGGGGCTACGGGCGCCTCGCGCCGTGCGACGGACCGAGGCCGGGCGGGAGTAGGGACGAGTCCTGAGGGCGCGCGGACGGGCGCTGTGCCGACACAGGGCCCGGCAGGGCGCCGGCCGAGGGCTATCCCTGCATGACGAGAGACGCCTCCCCCACCTGTACCGACTCTCCCCACGGCACAAGCACGGGCCCCGTTATGCGCACACCGCGGTAGCGGGCGGGGTTCGTCGAGCCGAGGTCGATCGCCTCCACCCCGCCCTCGGCGCCGACGAGGCGGAGATGCCTGCGCGAGACGGACTTGGCGTGAAGGACGATCTGGTTGCCTGAGCCGCGCCCTACGTTGAGCCCCTCGTCGCCCAACGGGATAAGGACATCGGCGACTGCCGTCCTCACCCACACCGCGTGCGCGGGGCGTTCCCCCGGCGACTCGTCGAGCACCGTGGTCATCTCGTCGTCGCCACGCGCGGGGCACGCGGGCGCGGCCTGCGCGGCGCCCGCGGACATGTCCGTCGCCGGGACGGCGGGCGGCGGTGAGAAGGGCGCCGGGACGGCGGGCGTGGCCGCCCGGTCCCCCTTGAGGCCGTCCGGCTCGTCGAGGGCGGCCGCTATCTCGGAAGGGCCGTTGTCTTTACGTCGGTAGTCGTACAGGCACCCGTAGCAGACCTCCATGTCCTCGTAGAGCAGCTGCCCGCACCTCGGGCAGCTCTTCTTCGCATAGTCACCGGCCACACCGGCCCCCAATCATCCAGGCGGCTACAGGGCCTCCGCGCTGACACCGCATACCCATAGATGCTCGCCCTCGGCGAGCCAGGGCCCTCCCTCCGAGGGCCGCTCGAGGACGCACGACGCCCCCTCGCAGCTGGCCGCCCGCCCAGGGCTCACGCGGAGAAGCACCTTGAGCACTTCTCCGCGCTCGCCGACGAACGCGAGGTCGAGGTCATACCCCATCCCGAACGTGTGCACCGAGGAGCACTTGGTCAGGACGACCGCCCCGGCATCCGGGCCGGAGCCCAAAAGCCCCTTGAGCTTCTCGCCCCATGAGCACAGGACCCGGGCCTCCACGAACGCCTGGGGCCGCTCGTCGACGCGAAACCTCGCGTATGCCATGTCACATCACCACTCCCGGTCGGTATCGGTCGACCACGATCGAGCGCTCGTGCCGAAGCGCCAACGGCGCCTCGTAGGTGATCCCCGGCAGGCGCACGAACCGCGGCCACGGCTTGTAGGTGAGCGTGCAGACGAACCTCCTCAGCAGCGGCGAGACGACGAACGTGCCCGCCTCGTCGCCGCCCTCCACGTCCTGGACGTCGACGGACACCTCGCAGGTGCCCTCGCGCCCGAGCGACGAGACGACCGCGTCGCGCACCTGCGCCGCGCCGTTCTCCTGGGCCTGCTCCCCCGCCGGGGCGACCCCGTGCGCCAACACGGCGTCGAGGGCGAGCCGGTCGAACGCCGCGCACGCGTCGATGAACCCCATGAGGTTCACGATGATGAGGGCCACCACGATGGCCGCCGGGACCAGGCACGCGAGCTCCACCGCCATCTGCCCGCCGCGCGCCGCGCGCAGGCGGCCGAGGAGGCGCCTCACAGAACACCCGCGAGCTTCTTGAGGTTCACCGTAAGGGGGACCTTGACCTCGGTCCCCGGGACCGTCAGCTCCGCCACGGTGAAGTCCTCGTCGCCGTAGGTCCCTATCGCCCACGCCCCGAACGCGCGCACGTAGTCGCCCGCGCTCCCGGAGTCCGGGAGGGCGCCGATGAGGGAGCGGACGGTGGCGGCCTTGTCGTAGCCGGCCTGTGAGAGCACGTCGCCCGTGTTCACGAGCACCGGCTTGCGCAGGCGCATGTCCGCCGGCGTAAGGCCGCTGGCCTGCATGATCTTCCCCAGCTCGCTTTTGAGCCAGGCGCCGACGGAGCCGCCGAGCACGCCGTCGAGCCTGTCGAGGAACCCGCCGCCGGCCTCTGCCAGCGACCCGTAGGCCGACCCGTACCCCACCAGGAGCCTTCCCCAGAGCGTCGCCACGCCGTCCAGCAGGCCGCCCGCCAACGACCCGCTCGCCGAGAGCCCGTCGAAGAAGCTCGAGAGCACGTTGTTCTCGGCGGTCGACGGGTCGGGCGCGAGCGCCGCGGCAGAGACCGCGGCTCCCGCGGGCAGCTCCGCCGACGAGAGGAACGCGGCGGTGAGCTCGCCCGGCACCGCCGTGCCCGCGCCCCTCGCTGCGATGCCCACGCATCCGTAGGCCCCGGGCGGGCAGAGCGTTGGCCGCACGACCGAGAGCGCCTCGATGGCCTCCTTGAACACGCCCGCCCCCTCCCGCGCCTTCTCCTTCAGCTGTCGCTTCGCGGCGACCTCCTCGTTTCTTGCCTGCTCATAGTCCTTGGACGCCTCGACCACCTCGTCCCACCAGTGCTCGAAGCCGTTCTCTATGGAGGTGGAGGCGGCGGCGACCCTACCCATCTGCCCGATGTCCATGCAGCACTCCCCGCAGCGCGCGACGCCGCCGGCCTCGAGCTCCGCGAGCGACGCCGTGCCGGCGTCGGCGCCTGTGGCCCCCGGGCACGCGAGCGTCGAGTGAAGGACCCGCCCCTGCGCCTCGCGGGTGCACGGCCAGCAGGCGTCCGTGTAGAGGCCCGTCTCGCGCGCCTGCGCGGCGTTTCTCGGCAGGCTCGGCAAATCGATGCTCACCGACCCGTCGGGCGACTCCAGGTAGAATCCCTCCCAGACCCTCTGGAGCGCGAACTCGTAGAAGGCGCGCCGGCACGCCGCGTCCGTCAGCTCCTCCGCGTCCGACCCCTCGACGGCGCAGGACCCCGCCCGCGCGGCGTAGTACTCCCGCGCCCTGGAAAGAGGGGCGCCGAAGTTCCAGTCCCCGACCGACCCGTAGTAGGGGTTCGACGCGCCGGAAAGCCCCGCCAGGGTGGCCGCCCGCTGGTACATGCAAAACGACGGGTCGTTGCCGCAGTCGGCTCGCCACCCGCGCTCGCGCGCCGCGTCCGCCTTCTCCTTCGCCTCCTTCTCCCGCTGAGCGAGCAAGCGCATCTCTTGCGCCAGCTCGTCCGCGCCCGAGTCGTCCACGTCCGCCTGGAGCGCCGAGAAGTCCGAATGGCTTGTCTGCGGGTACGGCACGGCACAGCCCGCGTACGAGATGCCCCCGCCCCCGTTGGCCAGGACGCACGAGGCGGAATTCGCTATGACGGCCGCGGGAAGGAGCCCTTCGAGCCTCTGCAGCCCCTCGGCGGCGCTCCTGGAGAAATCGCGCCTGGCGTCGAGGATGGCCTGGCCCGAGGACACGAGCTCCGCCCCGGCGGAGGCGAGTGAGGGGACGCACGAGGCGACGAAGCCCGCGCCGCAGACGACCATGCCCGTGAGCCCCATGGAGAGAACGCACGCGTCGATGGCCTGGGCCACCGTCGAGTACGCGGCGACGGCGTTTGCCCCCGCGCTCGCCGCCGCGTCCGCCACCTCCTGGACCTCGGCGGACCTCGACGCGACCCATTGCGCCGACGCCGCGGCGAACACGAGCGAGAAGCTCGCGAGAAGCGCCACCGCCATCGCCACCGTGGTGTAACCGCCCTCGTCGTCGATGAAGACGCCGATGCCCCACGCGGGGCCGTGCCCGCGCGCGGGCTCACCCCCAGATTCCGACCCAGTCGGAATACGACCCCTCAACCCAGCTCGCATGCGCCTGAACCTCCTTCGTGACCTCCAGCCTCACCCCGTCCGCGTCCGAACCCGAGAGCGCGCCCGCTATGGCGGCGGTAAGAGGCAGCGGCCGCGCGTGCCCCGTTATCGTCACGCGGGCCTTCCCCGTCCCCGTCCCCTCGACCTCGACCGACCAGTCGTCCTCACCGCCCGCGTGGAAGGCCGACACCTCCGGGACGGCACAGAGCCTGCGCTTGGCGAAGGCCACGGCGTCGTCGGCCGAGGACGCGGTTGCCGCCATGCGGGCCGTCTCGGCGGCGGCCGAGGACATGACCGCGCGCGTGTAGAGCAAACACGCCGGCTGGACGAGCAGCGCGAGGACCACGAGCAGCGACGGGACGAGCAGCGCCGCCTCGACGCTCGCCTGCCCTTCCCACCCCGACGCGCAGGCAAGAAGGGACGCCGCCGGCGCCGGCGCCGGCGCCGACCTGCGCGCTTCACGCCCCGACGCAGGGGCGAGAGGGGCTTTCGCGCGCATCTCAGAACCCCACGATGTCCTTGAGCGCGGCGGCCATCCCCGCGCTCAGGTTGTGCGAGGCGGCGTCGCACGCCAGCGTGAGCAGCCTCCCCGAGCTCGCGGCGCGCCATATCGCCGCCAGGGCGAGGCACAGCGCCGAGATTGCCGTCGCCACCAGAAGGAACTCGAGCGTCGACTGCCCTTCTCGGCGCCTCACGGGCTGAGAAGCCCCTCGACGTCCTCCGCGCCGATCCGCCATGTCCTGACCTCGCTTCCCTCGTCTTTCGCGCTGACCACGCAGACCTCCGACCAATCGCCGCCGAGCACGACGCAACACCACGAGTCCCCGAACAGGCCCAGGTACCCCGCTTGCCTGAGCACGCAGTCGGCGCGCGCGGCATATCCCCCGAGCACCTCGGCGGACGCCTCGGGGACCCCGAGCTCGCTTGCCGCGCAGCGGCTGTCCGCGTCCTTAAGAAGTCCCTCCGCAAGGCCCTGGGCGCGGGCGTCCGTCTCAGGCGCGTCGGGGAGCCCCTCGGCCAGCTGCTCGCACGCGGGCTCGCCCGCGACGGCTCCCCCGCCCTGCGCCGACGGCACGTCCGCGGCCCGCGCGAAGAGCCCGAGCGCCGCCGCGAGGGCGCCGAGGGCGACGACGGGCACGAGCGCTCGGCAGCCGCGCCTCCTCACAGCGAGTTGACGCCGTCCGCGATGGCGTTCCACAGCTCGCTTACCTTTCCGCGGAACGCGATGATGGCGATGATGGCGATGACCACCAAGACGCCGACGAGGATCGCGTACTCGGTCGTTCCCTGCCCCTCTTCCTCGCGCAGGAAGCGCGCGATTCTGCCCAACATGGTCGTGCTGTCGAGAAAAACCCTGTTCATGTACGTCATACGTTCCTCCTCAGACCGAATATCCCGCCGCCGGGGGGGCGGCTCCTACCCAATGACGAGCGCGCCCCCCAGCAGAGGGCCCAGGATGGCCAGCAGCATCGCCGGCACGATGAGCGTCCCCAGGGGAACGAGCATCTTCACCGGGACGCGCTCGATCTCCTCCTCCACTCGAGACCTCTGCTCGTCCCTGATCACCTGCGCCTGGCGCTCCAGCGATTCCGCGAGCGGGGAGCCGAAGGCGAGCGCCTCGCAGACCGCCGCGGAGAACCTGGAGAGGGACTCGAGGCCGAGGTCTTGCGCGGCGCATTCCAGCGCCTCCTGCCTGGTCGCCGCCCCGATGCGCCACGAGAGCATTGCCCGGCGCAGCCTCTCAGAGAGCGCGTCGTCGTAGCGCTCGCAGTACAGCTCGAGCGACGAGTCGAACGAGAGCCCGGCCGAGAGCCCCAGGGTCACGACGTCGATCATTACCGGCATCGCCTCCGAGCAGCTGCGGCGCGCGGAGGCGGCAGCGCTCCGCTCGCGCGCCGCCGTGACGATGGAGGACCCCAGGGCGGCCGACGCGGCGGAGCGCAGCCACCCGGGGAGCCTCGCGCGCGCCGCGCCGCGCCCGCCGAGCAGCAGGGCGCACGAGAGGCCTGCCGACGCGGCGGCGGCAAGGGCCGCCGCGGGCGCGAGAGCCCCCATCAGAGCACCCCTTTGGCGAGGCGACGGATGATGAGGACGGCGAGGCCGTCGAGAAGGGCGGCTGCGCAGAGGCACAGGGCGCCGGACGCCGTGGCGAGCCCCTTCCGGAAGTCCGGGGAGATCGCGGCCAGCAGCGCCACCATGACGGCGGGGAGCAGGCACACGATCCGAACCGAGAGCCTGACCTGGGCCGTCTTCACCGCCAGGAGCCGCTCGAACTCCCCTTGCCGCTCGACCAGGTTGGCGGAGCGCTGAAAGAGCCCCCGAAGCGGGCTCCCCGTCCGGTGCGAGATCACGAGCGCCGTGGCAAGAAGCCCCACCCCCGGGGCCGGCAGCTCGGCCGCGAGCGCCGACAGGGCCTCCTCGGTCCCCATGCCGCACCGCAGCCTGAGCCCGAGCCTGGCGAGCGCCTCGCCGGTGGTGCCATCCACATGCGCCCCTGTGTACTCGGCAGACTGCACGAGCGTCATCCCCGATCCCATGGCGACCGCGAGCGTGCGAAACACCGTGGGCATCGCCGACGCCCTCTCTTTGCGGAGCGCTTCTCGCCTCCTGGACGCGAGGGCGGGCACGCCGAGCGCGAGGCAGCAGGCCCCGAGGGGCAGGCAGAGCCAGGTGGCGAACGCGACGGCCGCCGCGCACGACGCCGCGGCCGTCGCGCACAGGATCGCCGCGCAGGCGCGCCGCTCGTCGAGCGCGGGACCGTCTGCGGGCCCGGCCGACGCGACGGCCGCCCAGGCGGCGCAGGCCCTCCAGTCGTCGCTCTGCAGCAGGGCGTCGACGAGGGCGCTCCCGGAAAGGGCAGAGAACGCAGCGGCCCCTTTCCGCCAGAGCCGGCGCAGCAGCCTCGCGAGGCCGCCGAGGTCGTCCTCGGCCGCGCCGCCGAGCAGCAGGTAGACGGCCCCGGCGGCGCAGGCGCAGGCGCCTAGCGCACAGATTCCCTCCATCGGCGCACCTCCTCATCGAAGATCAGGCCGCACTCGAGCCCATAGGCGATGAAGCGCGGCTCGGCCAAAAGGCGCCAGCTGTTGTCGCTCACCCGGTACTCGACGCAGGTCCTCAGGTCCACCCCGCCGGAACCCGCCCGCGCGACCTCGGCGAGGTCGGTTATCGCGCGCGAGCCGTCCTTGAGCCTGCGGGACATGACGATCAGGTCCAGGGCGGTCGCTATCTGCTCCTCCACGAGCTCGGGCGGCAGGTCCATCCCGAAGCGCGCCATGAGCACGAGGCGCAGGACCGTCTCTTCAGGGGTCCCTGCGTGCAGCGTGGTCAGGGACCCGTTGTGCCCCGTGTTCATGGCCTGGAGCATGTCGATGGCCTCCTCCCCGCGGACCTCCCCCACCACGATGCGGTCGGGCCTCATGCGCAGCGCGTTCTTGACGAGGTCGCGGATGCGGACCTCCCCCACGCCCTCGATGGAGGCGTCCTGGGCCTCGAGCCGCACCACGTTGGGGTGCGCGTCGAAGCGCAGCTCTGCCGAGTCCTCGATGGTCACGATCCTCTCGCCCTTGGGGATCTCGCACGAGAGCGCGTTCAGCAGGGTCGTCTTGCCCGACCCCGTGCCTCCGGAGACCGCGATCCCCTGCCGGCACACGACAGCCCAGCGCAAGAGCTGCGCGTACCAGGCGGGCAGGGCACCGAGCGAGACGAGCGTGTCGAGCGAGCGAATCGTGTCGGTGAACTTGCGGATCGTCACAGCCGGGCCGTCTATGGCCACGGGGCAGGCGACGGCGTTCACGCGGTCGCCGTTCCTCAGCCGCGCGCTCACCAGCGGGCTCGACCGGTCCAGGCGGCGCCCCAAGGGCGCCAGGATCCTGTCGATGACGATGGTTATCTGCTCGGCGGAGTCGAAGGAGACGTCGGCCTCCCGAAGCGAGCCGTCTTTCTCGTAGAAGATGGCCTGCGTGCCGTTGACCATGACCTCGGTGACGTCAGGGTCGTCGAGAAGCCCTTGGATGGGCCCGAGGCCGCAGACCTCGTCCACGACCTGGTCCAAGAGCTCCCTGCGGAGCGCCTGCGGGACAGCCTCGTAGTCGCCGGCGTTCAGGATCGCCTCGATGGCGACCGCGAGCTCGGCCCGGGCACGCTGGGCGTCGCCGCCGGAGAGCATCGACGCGACCGTGGCCAGGCCCAGGCGCTCGACGAGGTCGCGCTTGAGCCTTTCTCGCCACTGCCTCGCGAGCTCGGCGCGGGCCGACCCCGAGCGCTCGTCCTCGCCTGCCGACGCCTCCGCCGCCTGTACGCGGTCGAGAACGCTCATGCGCTTCTCGCCTCCCTCCTCCTGCCGAAGAACGAGCGCTTCCTGGGCGCCGCCGCGGCAAGCGCCCGGCTCGCCCCCTCGGCCTCCGGCAAACGACCCAGCTCCGCCAAGACCTGCGCCAGCAGCGTCGCAGCCGACTCCCCGAACGGCATGCCCGGCTCGACAAGCTCGGTCGCCCTCCCGGCGCACAAAAGCTCGCGCGCCTCGTCGCCGCCGTCCAGCACCGTGAACATCCGCGCCCCCTCGAGGCCCACGGCCGCGGAGGGGAAGAGCGGCGCAGGCTGGCCGCGCGCGGGGACCTTGTTCTCCAGGCGCGCGATTCTCGTGCGCGCCACGCCGAGACGAACGGCGAGGCCCGCCACCCGTGCGCACGACGCCGTCGACCCGCCCGCACCGTCCGAGACGATGAGCACGCGGTCCGCGAGCTGTATCGCCTGGGCAACGCCGTCGGTGAAGGTGGTCGAGGTGTCGACGAGCACGAGGTCGAAGGCGGCGCTCACGGCGCAGATAAGGGCCTCAACCTGCGGCATCGCCTTCTCCGCGAGCTCCGGCCTGGAGCACGGGCCGAAGAGCCGCACCCCCTCGCACGCCGCCGCGCCGCGCAGGGACGCGACGTCGAGCGGCCCCTCGGGGCCCCCGCCCGAGAGGTCAAGGCCCTCCGGCAGGCCGAAGCAGCTGTACAGGTTCCCGCACGAGAGGTCGAGGTCGAGCGCCGCCACGCGCAGCCCCCAGGCAGCCCCGGCGGCCGAGCAGGCGGCGACGAGGGCCGTCTTGCCGACGCCGCCTCTCCCGGAGCAGAAGACGACGACCGGGGCGCGGCCCTTGACCGCGGGAGGGGACGGCACCACCTGGCGGTGCACGACCTGTCGCACGACCGGGGCCGGGGCGGCGCCGGCGGGGGCGGGTGCGCCGACGGCCGGAGCGGGACCCGGGGTCGGGACTATGCCTACGCCTGGGGCAGGGTCGGAGGACGTCCCGCAGAAGGGCCGGGACCGAGAATCCCCGCCCGCAGGGCCCGACTCGGCCGGGACCGCACCGGCAACGGGCGCGGGCAGGTCCCGATCTCCAAGGTCCGCCGGGTCCACGACCACGTCGATGCCCGCCCGCGCGGCGCGCGAGCGCAAAGAGCCCGAGGCGCTTCTTGCCACCAACACGACCTGAAGGAAATCACCGCTCGCGGCGAGCGCCGCCGCGAGGTTCACCGCCGAGACCCCGTAGACGCCCTCCCCGACCACGGCGCCGTAACTGCCGGGCTCATCCTTGCCGGCCCGCCTGAGATCGTCGGGGCTCTCCACGAACTCCGTCCCGGCCGAGGGCCCGAAGGACCGCACGGCCCTTCGCACGTCTTCTTGCCCCGCATGCCCGCAGCAGGCGAGCCACCGGCATCGGGCGCTCATCGGGACTCACCGCCCTCCGCGTCGTCCTTGGGACCGACCGAGACGGGGGCAGCGGCGGCGACCTCGACGTCGTCGGCCGGCACCACGAGCCTCAGCGACCCCTCGGCGCTCGCCTGGAGCATGGAGGGCACCTCGTCGGGCCTCGCCGCCACGCTGATGGAGCCGCGGGAAACGCCGGAGGAGCCCGTCTGGGCAAGAAGCACCTGGATATCGCCCGAGATCATCCTCGCCCCGTCGTCGGAGACCTCGTAGGCGACCAAGCGGGTGCCCGCGGCAACCGACCCCGAGAGCCCGAGCTTGTCGGTTATGGGGACCTGGATGGCGACGTACCCGTCGGGAACGGCGGGCAGCTCGTCGCTTTCCCGAAAGTTCAGCTCCGTCAGGGGAGCCCCGGCGGCCGCGGGCACCGTGACCTTGCGGTCGATCACGTCGTCCAGGCTCAGGTATGCGCCCTCGGGCACGAGGTCGCCGGCCCAGTCCTTCTCGGCAACGTTCTGCCCGCTGGCGACGTCGCCGGCCTCGAGCGTCTCGGATGCCACCACGAGGCGAACGGTCTGGCCGCCGAACCGCTCGAGCACCTCGTTCCTCTGGCGGTCGGCGTCGGCGTGGACCTCCTGCGCGTACAGGACGCAGAGCCCCGCGGTCAAGATGGCGAAGCCGCCCGAGAGCACAAGCCTCATCCTGCGATCCATGCAAGCCCCCTATCCACGACGTGAGCGAGAAGTAAGGGGTAGTTTGCATAAATCGCACCGATTTACCTGCTGATATCTCTCAATTTCTTATTCATCGCCAACCGAACGCCGACGCGTAGCCGACGGCTGGCCGACGGCCGGCCGACACTTCACCGACCGGTTGTGAACAATCCGGGGCTCCCAGGCTCGCGCGCACTGGTATCAAAACCGGTTCATTTTCCGGGGCCCGGCGGCGGGGCCGGAGCGCCGCCGAAGCGACGCCTCACAGATCCTCCACAAATACAGCGGTCAGGCAGAAGCTGAACGCCCCGAAAAACGCGCCGTCCGCTGCCCGTCCCGCGGCCCCCGGAAGCGCGCCCTAGACCGCCACGTCGGGGTCGAGCGACGCCGCGCTCACCCGCATCTCGTCGGCGAGGCGCTCGAAGGCCTGCCAGCGCACCTCGCGGACCTGGCCGCTCGCCACAGCCTCGCGAACGGCGCAGCCGGGCTCGTGAGTGTGGGTGCAGTCGCTGAACCGGCATGCCCGCGCCGCCCGCACGACCTCGGGGAACATCTTGGCCAGGCCGCGCTCGTGCCCCACCAGGGGCAGGCTGCGCAGCCCGGGCACGTCGGCCACCACGCCGGCGCCCGGCAGCGAGATGAGCACGCGCGATACCGTGGTGTGCCGCCCGGCGTCGTCCTTCTCGCGGACTCCGCCCGTGGCCATCGCGTCGTGGCCGAGAAGGGCGTTGAGCAGCGTCGACTTGCCCGCGCCGGACTCGCCCAGAATCATCGAGCATGTCCCGGCGGGCACGCAGGCGCGCACATCGTCGAGGCCCGAGCCCTCGGCCGACGACGTCACCACGACATGCACGCCGTCGCCGACGAGCTCGCGCACGCGGCCGAGCTCGCGTTCGACCTCGCCGACGCCGCAGCGGTCGGCCTTGGTCAGCACCACCACCGGCTCCGCGCCGCAGTCGAGCGCGAGCACCATGGAGCGCGCGATGCGGTCGAGCAGCACCTCGCCTGCTCCGAGCGCCTGCACGATGAGGATCAGGTCGACGTTCGCGGCGAGCACCTGCCTCTCGCCGCGGGCACGGCCGCGCCACCGCTCGAACGACGTGCGCCGCGGCAAGACGCGCTCGATCACGCCCATGTCATGCCCGGGGGCGACACGCACCGCCACGCGGTCCCCGGCGGCGGGAAGAAGCGCGTCTTCCCCGCGGGACTTCGCGAACCCCACGGCGTGCTCGGCGCGGAACACGTCGTCGGAGGTCACAACCAGCGGGAACCCGCGGTCGAGCCTGGCCACGCAGCCGATGCGCATCTGCCCGGGCTCCTCCGCCTTGGCGAGAAACGCCTCGTAGGCGGCCCGTTGCCGCTCGTCGGGCGCCACCTCGTCGAACGTCGGCAGGTCCCGAAGCGACTCGACGGCGGGAACGTTCGCGGGCACCGCCTCGGCGCCCGCCTCGCTGGAGGCGCGGCGGCGCTTGTCCCGCTTCGCCCGCGCCCCCGTCGTTTTTCTCGCCTTCGCCTTGCCCACGCGCTCCCCTCCACAGGCCGCGGGCCCAAGGTCCGCCGAATGCCGCAAACAACCTGCAGTTTATCGTACTTATGGTGAGAAACCCGGCCACGATTTGGAGGCTCCTGGGGCTCCTGCGGGCGACAGGACCCCGCCGTCCGCCGCGCTCACTCCGCGCTCACCCCGCGCCCGCCGCGCTCACCCCACGCCGTCCGCCGCGCTCACCCCGCGCCGTCCGCCGTGCTCACCCCGCGCGCCGGGTCCGCGCGAGGGCAAGCCCCACGGACGCGATGGCGACCGCGAAGAGCGCCGTGACGCCGATGCCCGAGAGGTACGCCGCGAGGCCCGCCTCGGAAAACCCGCCCGCGCCAGCCGAGAGCGCCGCGTCGACCGCGGAGTTCGTCCAGTACGTGGGGAAGAAGTGCGCCGCAGCCTCGACCGCCGGCCCCATGAACGAGAGGGGCACCCACGCGCCGCCCATGAAGACCATCACCGTGCCCAGTATATTGCCGCAGGCGTTCAGCACTTCTTCCCGGGCGCCCAGGCTACAGAGGAAAAAGGCGATGGCCAGCGTGACGAGGCCGAAGACGTAGTTGGCGCCGAAGGAGAGCGCGACCTGCCAGGCCGGCAGCGACGCAACCGCCTGGCGCAGGGCGACCAGCCCCACGAGGCCGCTCACCGTGCAGACCAGCAGCGTGAGCACGAGACAGCCGGCGAGCATCTGCGCCGCGCGGGCGCGCGAGCCCTGCGGCCCCGCCTCGAGGCGGCGCCTGAGGTCCGCGCCGGAGAGCGTGGAGAGCACGAGGCCCGCGCACACTATCACGGACGACGTGATGGCGTACGACTCGAACTTGAGGAAGACCGAGAGCTGGTCGGCGGCGTCACTCTCCTGCTCGGCTGCGCGCACGCCGACGTCGGCGCGCTCAGCGGCTGCCGTCGCCGCGAGGTCGACGACCCGGCTCTCGTCGGCGTCCGCGTCGAGCGAGGCGGCGGCGGTCGCGAGCGAGACCCAGCGCTCGGCGTCCACGCCCACAAGAGCCGACGCCTGGGTGCTCACGCCGTAGGCCTCCTGGACCTGGGGAAGGTCGGAGCCGGCCCGGGCGGCGGAGAGAAGCCCCTCGCCGAAGCCCTCGGGCACGAAGAGCACGCAGTCCGCGCGTCCCGTCGCCACGCTGTCCTGCAGCTCGGTCTCGGTGTCCGCCACGTCCACGAGGTCGTAGCGCTCCCCCAGGTACTCGCGCAGGGCCCGCGAGATCTCCGAGCCGTCGCGGTCGACGACGGCGACGGACGCCTCGTACGGCTCGTAGGCCGCCCGGCTGGCGCCCCCGTCCACTCCCATACCCCCGCTCCCGCTCGCGCCGGCGCCCCCGGCCTGCAGCGCGATGGCCGCGCCCATGAGCGAGATGAAGACCGTGTAGACGAGGATGTAGAGCGGGTGCGCGGCGGCGATGCGCAGCGATGCCTTAAAGGTGCTCATAACGCTGCCTCCTGAAGATCAGGGTCGCGATGGCGAGAAACACGACGCCGATCCCCGCGCACGCGAGCACGTGCAGGAAGAAGGGCTCGAGGCTCTCGTAGAAGTACAGGTCAGTGAAGGTGTCGCTGATGAGCTTGGGCGGGTTGAGCCAGGCCTCGGCCGGGCAGTCGCGCGCGACCTCGTCGGCCAGCGCCATGGCCGGCATGCCGTACAGGCCCGCGAAGAGCGACCCCGTGCAGTTGAGCGCGGTGAGAAGCCCGGTGCGCGGCGCCCTCCCGCCGCGGATGGGCAGCACCGTGACCAGCGTGCCGAGCGCCACCGCCAGAAACGACGCGGCCGCGAGGCCGAGAAGCGCGAGCCCTTCTCGGCCCGAGAAGTCGACGCCGGCGACGAGGCGCATGAAGAAGAAGACGAGCGTCAGGCAGATAAAGGCAGCCGCCCAGCAGCCCAAGAGCGTGCCGGCGAGCATGACGAGCCTGCTTTGGCCGCCCACGCAGCGCCGCGCGCCGAGCGGGCTGAGGTCGCCCGCGGCGTCGAGCAGGGCCGACGCGGCGGCCGTGCTCGCGAAGAGCGCGGCCATGCCGAGAAGCGCGTAGTAGAAGCGCACGGTCGTGTCGGGCGTGGAGCGGGTGAGGCTCACGCGCTCGGCCTCAGCCTCGATTCCCAGGGCGCGCTCGACGGCGGCGGGGTCGGACAGCGCCGCCGGGTCCTCGTCGGCGAGGCGCTCGACGAGCGCGGCGGACTGCGTGTAGGAGCTCGCCACGGCCACGAGGATGGACCGGTCGACGCTCTCCTCGCTCGTGCCGTCGCCCGAGGCGGACCCGCCAAGGGTCACCTGCGGATCCCCGTCGGCGTCGACGGCGTATACGCCGAGGACCTGCCCTTCATCGAGGAGCTTCTCGCCCTCCTCGGCGGACGCGACCTCGACGACGTCGAGCAGCGTGTCGCCGTCGCCGCCGGAAAGCCCCTCCACGACCTGGGCGAACCCCGAGCCGTCCCAGGACCCGTCCGCGACCACGGCCACGGGCACGGTCGCGACGCTCTCGGGGTTCTTGAGGTTGCCGAACATGAAGACGAACAGCGTCGCCAAGATGACGGGGAAGGCCAAACACCAGATCCAGAAGTCGGCCCGGCGCATCCGCGCGAGCATCGTGACCTTTATGGTGGTGAGCATGCTGTCCTCCCGCCCCTAGTCGCGCAGCTCGCGGCCGGTGATCTCCAGGAACACGTCGTTCAAGGTCGGCGGCTCCGAGTAGATGCGGCCCAGCGCGACGCCCCGCGAGCGCAGCGTGTCCAGGATGTCGGTGAGGTTGTGCGGGCTCGCCTCGCAGGAGCAGGTGAGCGTCCCCGCGCAGACGTCGGCGGACAGCACGTGCGGCAGGCCCCGCACGGCGTCAAGGGCGCCCTCCGGCATCTCGGCGACCTCGATGACGACCTTCTCACCCATCGAGATCATGCGCTTGAGCTCGTCGTTCGTCCCCTCCGCGAGGGCCCGCCCGCCGTCCATGATCATGATGCGGGAGCAGATCCGCTCGACCTCCTCCATGTAATGGCTGGTGTAGACCACCGTCGCGCCCTCGCCGCGCAGGCGGCAGATGCCGTCGAGGATGGCGTTTCTGCTCTGCGGGTCCACGGCGACGGTGGGCTCATCGAAGAAGATGAGCTCGGGCCTGTGGGCGATGCCGCAGGCGATGTTGAGCCTGCGCGCAAGGCCGCCCGAGAGCTTCCCGGGGCGGAACGAGACGTAGTCGCCGAGGCCCACGAGCTCGACGGCCTCGTCCACGAGCCTGCGGCGGCGCGCCCGGTCGCCCACGTAGAGGCTGCAGAAATAGTCGATGTTCTCGCGCACCGTGAGCTCGTCGAAGACGGCCACCTGTTGCGGCACCACGCCGATGCGGCGCTTGAGGTCGTAGCGGGTCGGGGACATGGGCTCGCCGAACAGCTCGATGGTGCCCTTGTCGTAGGTGAGCAGCTGCAGCATGCAGTTGATGGAGGTCGTCTTCCCGCTTCCGTTGGGGCCGAGAAGGCCGAAGATCTCGCCTTGGGCGATGCGCAGGCTGAGGTGGTCGAGCGCGAGCAGGTCGCCGTAGCGCTTGACGAGGTTCTGGACACGGACGATGTCTGGCATGATGCTCCTTCCGGGCGGCCGCAGGGCCGCCGCACGCGGCGCCGCGGAGATCCTGAGGCGATCCTGCGGCTGCCGAGGAACATGGTAGGCGCGCCGCCCGGGCCCCGGAAGTGAGTTTTGTCACTGTGTGGAGGCGCGACGGCGCGGCGGCGCGGCGGCGCGACGGGAGTCGCCGTCTGGGCGCGAGGCCCGCGAGCGCCGGCAAGAAGCGCCTCCCCCTCGCCTACAATGGGCCCATGAACAGACTCCTCGACAAGCTCATCGTCCTTCTCTGCTGCCTCACGGCCGCCTCGCTTATGCCCCTCACCACCGCGACGGTCGTGAGCGCGGTGTCGGCGGTGGCGTGCGCGGGAGCGGGCGAGGTCGTCGCGGAGGCCCCGTGGGCAAGAAGTGCGCAGGCGGGGCTGTGGCTCGCCTGGGTCGCCGCCTCCCTCGCCGTGCCTGAGGCGGGCGCCTTCCTGCCGCTCGCGCTCTACGAGGCGGCGCGCGCGCCGAGGGGCGGGCATGCCGCGGCGGCCGGGGCGGGGGCCTTGGGACTGGCCGTCGTATGCGGGCGCATGGGGCAGCTGGGCGTCGGCCTGGGGGCGGTGCTCTTCGTGGCGCTGTTCAGCCTGCTGGCGTGCCTGCTCTCCGTCCGCTCCGGCCAGGCCGAGCGGATGCGCAGGGACAACCGGCGCATCCGGGATGCCCTGCAGGAGCGCTCGCTTCTCCTCGAGGCCAAGAACCGCGACCTGCTCGAGCGCCAGGACTACGAGGTCGAGCTCGCGACGCTCGCCGAGCGCGCGAGGATCGCGCGGGAGATACACGACAACGTCGGGCACCAGCTCACCCGCGCCAAGCTGCAGGCGGACGCGCTCAGCGTGGTGCATGCAGGGGATAAGGACGTGGCCGCGGCCTTCCTGGGCGTCGGGGAGACGATCGAAGAGGCGCTCCAGCTCGTCCGCGCGAGCGTCCACGCCCTGAGGGAGGACTCGGTGGACCTCGCGGCGCAGATGCGCAAGGCCGTCGACGCCGTTGCCGCCGACTCGGGCGTCACGGTCATGCTCGACGTCTCGACAGAGAACCCGCCCGCCAACGTAGCCTCATGCTTCGTCGCCGTGACGCGCGAGTCCGTCTCGAACGCGCTGCGCCATGCCCACGGGATGACCAAGGTCGAGGTGCGCTGCCTCGAGCACCCGTCGCTGTGGCAGCTCGTGATAAAGAACGACGGGCAAGCGGCGGGCGGCGCGGCGGCGCGGGCCGGGGAGGCGGCGGGCCCGGCAGCGAGCAGTGGCTTCCCCGGCAAGGCGGAGACCGAGGTTCGCGAGGGCATGGGGATATCCTCCATGCGCGAGCGCATCACGGCGCTGGGCGGGTCTTTCTCGGCGGGCCCGCTCGAGGACGGCGGCTGGCGCGTCTTCGCGAGCGTGCCCAAGCCGGCGGCGCCCGCAGGCGGCGCCTTGCAGCTCGGCCGCGCGGCAGGCGGCACGGTGCCCGCAAACAACGAGGCGCAGCTCGGCCGCACGGCAACCCACGTAACAAGCTACACGGAAGGCAGGGTAAGCGGATGAGGATCGTCATCGTCGATGACGACGGGATCGTCTGCGACTCGCTCAAAATCATCCTCGGCGCGCAGCCGGGCATCGAGGTCTGCGGCGTCGGGGCCGACGGCGAGGACGCGGTGCGGCTCTGGCGCGAGCAGCGCCCGGACGTGGCCCTTCTCGACATCCAGATGCCCGGGCGAGACGGCCTGTGGGCAGCCGAGCAGATTCTCGGCGCGGACGCGGGCGCGAAGGTGGTGTTTCTCACCACGTTCTCCGACGACGAGTACATCGTCCGCGCGCTCAGGCTCGGCGCCCAGGGATACCTCATCAAGACCGACGTGCGCTCAATCGTCCCGGCGCTCAAGCAGGTCATGCTGGGCCGCAGGGTGCTCGAGGGAAAGGCCGTCGAGCAGGTGGACTTCTCCGCGGCGGACGAGGCACCCCCGAAAGCCCCGCGCCCCGAGGCGTTCGGGCCCCTGACCGAGCGGGAGTTCGAGGTCGCCCGCCTCATCGCCCAAGGGCTCGACAACAAAGAGATAGCCGCGGCAGCCTACATGGGCGAAGGGACCGTGAGAAACCACATCAGTTCGATCCTGGCGAAGCTGGGCCTCAAAAACCGCACGCAGATCGCCATCGCCTACCTGCGAGGATAAGCGCACAGGGCCTGCGGCCTCGCGTTATATACGCAGTCGCGGCAACGACAGCCGCGAGCCAACAGCACAAAAGAGGCGCCGCCCCCCACCAACGGGAACGGCGCCTCGTTTTACCTGCAGATTGTTTCCAGGACCTGTGCCGAGCTATCAGCGGTCGTCGTCCTTCTCGACGCCGCGCATGATCGCCTTGTAGATCTCGTTGATCGGAATGATCAGGAAGGCGATGCCGAGCGCGGTGAGCGAACCCTGGAGCTCGAGTCCGGGCACGCCGAAGAACATCATGGCGAGCGGCTCGACCTCGACGACGATGAGGGTGAGCACGAGCGCCAGCGCCGCGGCACCCCATAGCCACACGTTCTGCTTCTTCATCGAGAAGAGCGACATACGGCGGCTGCGCATGTTGAAGCAGTGGAAGATCTCGACCATGTTCAGCGTGATG
>CAZEHG010000011.1:0-22785 GCA_964512475.1 uncultured Atopobium sp. | reverse complement strand
GGCTCATGCCGGCGATGTCGGAGCGCACGCCCACCTTGAGCGTGCCGGAGCCGGAGGCCGCCTTGGCCCCCGAGGCAGCCGAGCAGCCGGCGCCTCCTACGCAAAGAAGCCCGGCCGCGGCGAGGCGTAGCGCTTCTCTCCTGGTCATATTCATCGATTGGCCCATCCGAATCCCAACGCGTCGTCAATCGTTACAGATGGGCTTTAGTGTATATATGTGGACAAGGCATGGAGACCGTCAGGCCACATTCAACAAAGAAATTAGCCGCCGTCAACTGGCGACGGGTCGCCGGCGCAGCGACGGGCGACGGGTCTCCGCAGCGGGGCCCGTCGCCCGGAGGCGAGGCTAGGACAGCTCGATGCCGCCGAGCCAACCGCAGCGGCCGTCCATATACTTGCAGTAGGTAGCCACCCAATTGGCCACGGTGTCCGTCTTGATGTAGCCGACGTTGTGGTGGACGAGGCCGTCGCCCAGATAGACGCCGATATGGCCGTAGATGGCGCCGGCCGTCGTGCCCGAGCTCGAGGACTCGACGGCGATGATCATGCCGGGCTTGATGTTCGAGATCGAGGTGCCGCACCACCAGGCACACATGTCGCAGGCGTTGCCGCCGAAGGACCCGATGCCGGCATTGCTGAAGACATAGGTGATCCACGCCGCGCACAGGCCGCCGCCGGGCGAGGGCGTGGAGGCCGCGGCGGACGTCACCCTAGCCAGCGAGCCGTTGCCGAGCACCTGAGTGTTCGTGTTGGTCGCCCAGGACTTGTTGGACTTCTTGGCCTCCTCGGCGATGCGCTTTGCCTCCTCGGCCGCCTCCTGCGCCGCTACGAGCTCGGAGTCGTGCTGGGCCATGAGGGACTGCACCGACTCGGAGAGGCTCGAGACGAGCGCCGCGGCCTCGTCCTGCTTGGCCTGCGCGGCCGAGAGCTCGGACGTCTGCTGGGTCTGCAGCTCCTCGAGCTCGCTCTTCTGCTGCTCGAGGGTCGCCTTCTGCTCCTCCAGGGAGGAGCGCTTCTCCTCGAGGGAGGACTTGAGCTCCTTGACCTCGTCGATCATCTGCTTGTCGGACTCGGTCATGCGGTCGAGGTAATAGACGTTGCTCGTGAGCTCCTCGAACGAGGTCGAGCTCAGAAGAAGCGCCAGGGTCGACTGGGCGCCGGACTTGTACGCGGCGCTCATGCGGCTCTTGAGCTTCTCCTGCTTCTTCTCGACCTCTTTCTGGGTCTCGTCGATCTCGTCCTGCGTGTCCTCGATGGACTGCTCGGCTTCGGCGATCTGCGCGTTAAGGTCGGCGATCTGGCCCTGCGTGGCCGAGAGCTTGGCCGCCGCCTCGGAGTACTCGTCGGCGATGGCCGAGAGCTTCTTCTGCGCGGCCTCGTACTGGGACTGGGCGTCATCGAGCTGCTGCTGGGTCTTGTCGGCCTGCGCCTGGGCGTTGTCGGCCTTCTCCTGCGCGGTCTCGGCGATGACGGCCAGGGGCTTGAACGCCGCGGCGACGCCGAGCGCGCCGGCGCCGGCGAACAGCCGAAGGGCATCGCGGCGAGAGAGGTTTTTATCGGGCTTGGTCATGCACGTCTCCCCGGGGTGTGTTTGAGCTTCGTTACGAGAGAACAGACCTCGTAATCATAGCGCTCCGGGGAGCCACAGGGCGCTTCTCGCCAAATGCACATCTGGAAAGAAGGGCGGGGCTCGCGCCGATCGCGGGCGGGGGCCTACTTGTTCTCGATGTGCGCCACGTTGCCGATGCTGATGGTTATGGTGCCGTCCGGACCGGTGGCGAAGTCCAGGTAGCCGGGCTTGTCGGCGAGGTCGGAGGGAAAGGTGATCTCGATGCCCGTGTCCGTCTTTATCTTGTGGTTCTTGGCCAGACGGTTGGCCACGCCGCGGCGGACCGGGGCCTCCTCGGGAAGCTTGGCCTCACGGACGCGCTCCTCGAAGACCTCCTGGACGTCGGGGCGGTCCTCGAAGACCACGCGGCCGATCTCGGCGGGCTGCACGACCTCGTCGCGGTCCGCCTGCTGGGCAACGGCAGCCTTCGCGCGCCCGACCTCGACCGCCGGCGTGAGGCCGTACTCCTCGGCGACATCGCGCACGATGACGCTCACCTCGCTGAAGACCTGCTGCGTGGAGGCGGCGGCGCTGCACTGGAGGAACTTGTCGGGCAGGATGCGGGTCGTCTCTCCCCCGATGACGCGCTCTTTGTCGTGGAAGTCGATGGCGAAGGAGTCGCAGTCCACGAGCACGTAGGTGTCGATCTTCGCGGTCGGGTTGGGCAGCGCCGTGTCCATGCGCAGGATCTCGTTCGCGGAACCGCCGATCTCGTGGACGAAGGACTGCTTGCGGGGCAGGAGCACCACGGCAAAGAAGCGCTTGCCTGCCGGGCCGTCGAAAGCGGCCTCGACCTCGGCGTCCGAGGAGGCCGCGTTGACCTCGGCGGCGTCGGTGTCCACGAAGTCGGCGACCAGGAGATCCACCTGCTCGAGCTCCTCGGCGCGGCGCAGCTCCTCCCAGAACCACTCGGCGATCTGGACCGAGAAGCCCTGGAACTCGGCGCCGCCCATGAGGTAGTGCTCGAGCTCGCCGGCGAAGCCGGAATCCTCGGCAAACTCGCCGTGGTTGGAATCGGGGCTGCCCACGATCTTGCGCAGGCGGCGCTGCACGTAGGACTTGGTCGGGCGGTTGTCGAGGTCGAGCGGGGCCTCGGAGTAGTGCTTGGCGCCCGACTCGAAGTCGAAGACGTGCAAAATGGCCTGGCTGACCTTGAGCATATGGTTGGCTCCTCTCAGCAGAACTTAAACGCGGGACATTGTCGCACGAACGAGAGGTCGACGGGCCCGTGCAAAGGACCACCCGCCCCAAAGCCACCAAATACGTCACCTACCCCCGGGCACGTGTTAGGATGAGCGAATGCGGTCCCCTTACGGAACGCCGCAGAATCTGGATTGGGGGGCAAGGCGTGGGCAATGCAAATAGCCGGGCGCGAATTCCATCGAGAGCGGGCGGTACCCTGCGCGCGGCCGCCCGGTGGCTCTGGCCCTGCCTTTTGACCGCAACCCCCTTTCACCTTGGCGAGGGAAACCCTGCCCTTTCCAGCGTGCCGACGCTCGCGGCGGCCGGCCTCTTGGCAGGCATCCTTATCGATCGGCTCGTCTCGCCTTCCTGGAAACCCGCCGCCACGCGGCGCATGACGGTCGCCGGCGCGACCGCCATAGCCCTTCTTTCGTTGCCGGAGTGGGCCACATTGCCCGCGATTCCTCAACAGCTTGCGAATAAGGGCGTGTTCGGCACAGGCCAGTTCATCGACTTTTCCGGGGCCCTGAGGATTCTCCAGCCCATCCTGCTCTTCGGTGCGGCCGTGGTCTATGGGCTCATGCAACGACGGTTCGTCGCCGATAACACTTGCGGCTCATTATCTAAAGGCCATGCTCCCAACCCTGTCCAATCGGCGCTTTTGCGACGCGCCTGTGCGTACGCCGCAGCGGCGTCCGTCGGCTACCTCATACGTTATGCGGAGGCGGCTTGGTACGGGACTTCCTCGCTGCCCGTCGTTTCAGATTCCGCCCGAACGACCGCTTGCCAGCTCCTTTTGCTGGCTTCCTCCCTCGCTTGCACCGCACTCGCGGACAGGGCGTCGGGCGCCGGCGAGGGAGGTCCACAAGTCATAGCACACCTGTCGTTGGGAACTTTGCTGTGGGGCATGATGACAAGGGTCTTGAACCCTCACGGTTCGGACGTGGTTCTCTATGACGCGCTTTGCGCCCTCTCCCTCGTCTGCATCGTTGTTTTCTTCGCGTCCCTTCTGCGCGGCGCCGTTCGGTCGAGAGGCGACCTATGCAGCGATGCCAACGCCGACGCTGGCACGCCGACGCATGGGAAGAACGCGTCGAACGACCAGCTCTCCCGCTTACCCTATGCGCAAAGACATCCTGCGATGGCCGCCTCGCTCGAGCGCCGTGGCCTTGCCCCGCGCGAGATGGAGGTAGCCATAGCCTACGTGCTGGGCGAGCCCGTGGCGTCAATAGCCGAGACTCTGGGAATCAAGCCCGGCAGCGTGCGCGCCACGGCTCAGCGTGTATACGGCAAGATGGGCGTATCCAGCAAGTCAGAGCTCATCGACGCGGTGAAGGCCGCCGATTCGGCGGCACCTCTTGGCGAAAACACGATGTTTGGTGAGACAACCAGAAACCCTGAGGGAGAAGAACACGTCAACGGCACGGCATCGCGGCAAATCGAAAAGCCGGGAATAGCCGTTTGCGCCCTCGTCACCCTGATTGTAGGCGCAGTGCTTCCGCTCGGCGGGGACTATCCAAGGCAGTGGGGCATCGCTCGCGCGTTGATATACGGCATGGCCATGGGCTTCATGGCCGATGCCGTGCTGGGCTGGTGGGGAATGTCCCTTTCGAAACCACCTCGTCCAACATGCAAGGGCGGAAGGCTACTGCGGCTTGCCACGCAGTCATCACCAACAGTGCATCTCACATTGCTTGTCATAGGCTGTTGGCTTCTCCTGGAAGCCGCGAAACTCGGGCTACGCATCGAGGCGGCGGGACGCTCGGCAACGTTCGTCCTCGCGCTGCTCGGGTCCCTCGGTCTTTGTGCGGCGTTCAAACTGCTTGCGATTAAGGCGCGAGGCGCGACCTCCTCAACGACGGACGGATTCCTCGCACCGCTTATGACAACTGTGGCGCTGGGGTTGGGATTCGCGTGGGAAGAGCTGTGGCGGCTCTCGGGTTGGTACACGCTCTTCCCGGTCCTCTCTCCCATGCTGTGCGTCATTTCCTTGGGGTACGTCGCGCTCCTCCTGGGCAGAGAGCATCGCATCGAAGCGGCGGCCATCGCCGTCATTTCCGTTGCAGCGTTTTTCGCAGAGGCGAATAACGTCCTGTTCGCAGCCGCTTTGCTCTCGTGCGCGGGGGCAACACGCCTCTGCATCGCCAAGGGGTACCTGGGCCTGGGCGATCTTGGCGGCATGCACCTTGCCTGCGGCACGGGCATGGTGGCGGGCGATTATCTCGTCAACTACGCAGGCACGCTTCTTGCGGGCAACGCCGCGTACAGCGCCCCGTTCGGAGGGAGAGAAGCCTTGTCCATGCTGGTGGCGTGCCTCGCCGTCGCGTTCGCGATAATCTGCTCGGCAGCCTGCCTCCTTGCTTCTTGGCGAGTCATCCAAAACGATGAGGCAGCGCGCACCGTTACCCATGCGCAGGGGTTCCGTCAACGGGCAGAGCACGTGCTGTTTGCCCGCGGTTTGAACCGAACGCAGGTCGAGGTTGCGATGGACGTGATCGACGGAAAATCATCGGCGTATATCGCGGAGATGCGTCACATATCGCGCGGTGCGGTCAATTCCGCGCGGACCGCCGTCTACCGATCGCTCGGCGTGCACAGCCGCCCCGACTTCATTGCGGCGCTCGCCGCTACGGCGGGACTGTAGGCCAGCTGCGCAAGTTCGGAAGGCTTCTGAACCCTTGGCAGCGGCGAGCGGTGTATACAACGCCGCGAACGGCCGCATACGCGTTGACGGCAGTTCGCCGATCCCCAGACGAATCAGCAGGTAAACAGCCTGTATACACCAAACCCGCGACCTTCATATCGTTTGAATACAGACATCGAGCATCTCATCTGCCAAGTTACGAACAGGGCGCCCGAAATCGGCGTGGACCTCATCGCCGATAGTCCAAGAACCGCACTGTTAGGAGATGGTCGGATGAAACGTTTATATCTACGGGGGATTGCGGCTACAG
Source organism: uncultured Atopobium sp. (assembly GCA_964512475.1). Classification (GTDB taxonomy): domain Bacteria; phylum Actinomycetota; class Coriobacteriia; order Coriobacteriales; family Atopobiaceae; genus Paratractidigestivibacter. The sequence continues at coordinate 17,040 of CAZEHG010000011.1, read as the reverse complement.
CTATGGTGGCCGCCACATTGGCATTAGGACCTGCCGTTCCCGCTCTTGCTGAAGGGTTGAATGACGGCCTTGATTCAGCTTCGATTACGCCCTGCAACACCATCGACACCACATACAACTTCTCGTTTGGAGCGAATGAAACTGACGGAACTGCGTGGAGAGGTAAGGACGGCACTACGTCAACCTACATACGCATTGACTGGAAGACCGGCAACTCCCCAAGGCTCTATGTCGACGGTGCCTATAACAGCGATGGCTATGGTTCGACCAACTGCACGATCGAGGGATATGTCCGCGCACCCGGGCCGGACGAATACGAGATTCATAACCTTGTCTACGAGAGCGGCTTTCGATGGGCGCGCCTTACTTGTTGGGCCGACCTGGGCTCCGGGGCAATGGCAGGGGCCTGGAGCCCTGACTGCGGCGGAGATTACACAGACCTGAATTAGCACTGAGCTTCGGCTGACCCGACGCAAGCCGGGTCAGCCCTCAGAGGAGATGCCATGCGTAAAAAGGAGATTGTCCTCAGCGTTGTTGTCTTGGCGGCCCTTGTGCTGGGTTTTGGAGCGTATCAAGCATATCGTTGGTATGAGGGAGTTCTGCTCGATCAGCAGAGGGCCTATGAGCTCTCAAGCGTCCAGAACTGTGCAATGGGGGAAGCCGTGACATACAGCTCGGACTTGTACTCTAGAGAGATCTCGTTCTCTGGAGAGCTGTCGGTTCGAGTGGATAAAGCCGTGCTGTACTCGGATATTGCCAGTTCCCCCATTGCCAACGCCACAAACGTGAGCAATGAGCTGTTTTCCTCAACGATGACCGGGGTGGACGACTTCGATCTTTTGATGGTCGACATCGTCATTAAGAACCTGAATGCCGAGCCGACATCTGAGACTCAAGACGGGCAGACCCTCTTTGCGATGGACGACATTGCCCATGTGGACCCCTCGACCCAGCCGGTATATCTCAGCGAGGGCGGCAGCGGAGCCGCCTTCGGGTATTTCGACTTGCAGCCAGGCAGCGAGAGGCGGTTCAGCGTGGCGTATGCGATTCGACACGACGACATTGACCCGAACAACCTGTACGTGACGGGTTCCGGGGGCCTTGGCTATCGCGTTCACCTTACGGTTGAAGACCAACGCCATGGAGGTGCATAACAATGGGTAGGCTGTTGAAGCTCGAGCTCAACAAGGCCTTCAGGAACGTATGGTTTTTCGTCTCGCTCGCAGTCTGCCTTGTGCTGGCGATCGCTGCCGCCTTCGACGAGGCTGCCTCCGCCTCGTTGGCGCTGGACCTGAAGAATCGCGGAGCCTCTGAGTGGATTGTGCTTTCCGCAATGGGGAGCTACTGCAATTCGCTGTTCCTGGGATCCTGCTTGTGGCGCGAAGCCTTCTTTCTGCTGCTTCCGTTGCTGGCCGTAATCCCGTACTCGTGCTCGTTGCGCTCAGAAATCATCGACGGCTTGCTGAACCAGGCGTATATTCGCGCACCGCGCGCTCAGTATCTAGCGGCAAAAGGCCTGGCGGCATTTTGCGTAGGGGCCGTTGTTGCTGCCGCCCCTCTTGTCGTGAGCTTCATCGCGATCTCGTGCATGCTGCCGGCATACCCGGTGGATGTGGTGGACACCCTCTATGTCATGGTGGAGAGCTGTGAGGCCTTCTCCTCGCTGCTCTATTCGGCGCCCCTCGCGTACATCGCGGTTAACGTGGTCGTCGACGGCGCCTTATGCGGAGCTTGGGCGGTTCTCGTGCTGGCGGCGTCATCGTTTGTCGACAACAGGGTCGCCCTTCTTGCCGGGTCTTATTTGCTTGTGCTGCTGTGCAACTACCTGAACCAGGTGGTGTTCCAGGCGTTCGGCGTCAACGGCTTCGCGTTCAGCCTTATCGAGCTTACCAAGGGGTCGGTTTCCGGGGGATACCTGCGGTTCGGGTTCTGGCTCTTCGTCGTGCTCGGCGTGATTGCGGTTGCAGGCGTCGCGGCGCTCCGCTTCCGTAGGGACGCTGATGTCCTATGAGGTTCCTGCTCTGCGTGGCATCCGATTTCCGCTCGGGGTTCCTCGATGTTCGACGGCGGCTAGGTTTGTTAGCCCTTGTCAGCGCCGGTATGGCCGGATTCACGTGGCTTCTCGCGAAGGCGATGCCTTATCTCCAGATCGACATGACCTATGGCGATATGGTCGTCTCAGTATTAGGAGGCATCATGAAATACGAGCCGGACAAAGGTGACGTATTCCGTTTTCCTGCCGCGTGGTCGCTGCTTCTGATGGCGGTGGCGTACGTACCGCTTTCATACCCGTACCGCGACCTTATGGGATTCGGCAAGAGCGTGCTCGTGGCTTCGGGTAGCAGAATCTCCTGGTGGCTTTCCAAATGCCTGTGGGTCATCGCGGCGACGCTGGCGAGCTTCACGGTGTTCCTAGCCCTCAGCGCCGGCGCCGCCCTTCTTGCCGGAGGCGGCTTGAGCCCGACGATATCCTCAGGCCTGCCCACGTTGGCCGGTTTCATGGCCATGACCTCGCCGATATCGTGCGACCTTCCGGCTTTCCTGGCCGTGGCGGTCGTTGTGGTCTGCTCGCTCTGCCTGCTGCAGACGGCCCTTTCGCTTGTGGTGAGGCCGGTGCTGAGCTTTGCGTTCACCGCAGCGCTGCTGCTCGCCTCCGCATACGTGTACAGTCCGCTGCTGCTCGGCAACTACCTGATGGTGGCGCGGACGGCCGGGGTGGCCGAAGAGGCCATGGACCCTACGACCGGCCTTGTGCTTGCCGTTGTGGTGGGAGTGGCGAGCGTCGTCGGAGGCGGTGCGTATTTCTCTCGAATGGATTGCGTGGGTAAGGAGTTTGAGGCATGAGCAAATCCGAACTCGAGTCGATGGCCGGCCCGCAGCGGAAAGCGGCGCATGCCGCGCCCGGCCCCAAACGGCGCGGGTGCGAGATCGACGTGCGCCGAGTTTCGAAGAGCATCCGTGGGACCGAGGTCTTAGAGGATGTGTCGATGACGATCCCCCGCGGCCATACGGTCGGCCTTTCGGGGCCCAACGGATCGGGAAAGACGATGCTCATGCGCGCGATGCTCGGGCTCATCCGGCCGAGCGAGGGGGAGGTCGCCATAGACGGCGAACGCCTGTGGAAGGACATCTGTTTCCCGCCGAGCGTCGGGCTGCTGCTCGAGGCCCCGGCGTTCCTCTCGGCCCGCAGCGGACTCGACAACCTATGCCTGCTGGCGTCGATTCGCGGGGTCGTCGGGAAAGAAGTCTGCGAGACGGCCATGAGGGAGGTAGGCCTCGATCCCAGCGACAAGAGGCCGTTCAGGAAGTATTCGCTCGGCATGAAGCAGCGTCTGGGGATCGCCGGGGCAATCATGGAAGAACCCGACCTGCTCATCCTCGATGAGCCCACGAATGCCCTCGATGCGCTGGGTGTGCAGATGCTCAAGCGAATCGTCCGCCGCGAGCAGCGGAGAGGGGCGACCATCGTGCTCGCGTGCCACGACGCGGATATTCTGCATGAACTGTCGGGCGAGGTGTACTACTTGGCCGAGGGCCATGTCGAGGGGCATGAGGAACTGGGGAGTGCGTCGAGAGGAGACGATGATGAGGCGTAAGGTCTTCATTGCCGCCGCCCTCGCCCTTCTTGCCATCGTTATCGGCATGAGAATACGAGCGGTCAACGCCGACGCGCTCGTGTTCCCGGTCGAGACGAACTCGATCCAACAGAACGTGGCGCTTGACGGCGCCTTCGCCGAGTATGCAGCCGAGAACACCCAAGGCTATACCGTGACCGTAACGGGCGCGCGGCGAATGAGCGTGAATGAGTACCTAGCCCTTTACGGGGAGGACAATGACGGGGAGTCGATGTATCGGGAAACCGAGGGAAACATCACGGATTTCGACTCGAAGTCGCTGGTCGTCCTGGATATCGAGATACGAAACGACAAGGCGGAGACGGACGAGCGAGGGTATCTGGATTCGATAGGCTGGGCGTTGACGAGCAAGCAAAAGCCGGCGATTTGGGCACGCGTGGTCTCGTCGCTCCTTGATTGCTCGATTCCGCAGGCTGAGGGGACCTTCAAGCTCTCGATCAAGCCGGGTACGACCTATACGATCCATGCCCCGTTCGGGTACACGACATACCGCGAGTTCCCCGCGACGGACGGCAGCTATTATTCTCCCGAGATGGAGCCGGGGGAGTATTCCTGGATTATCACGAAGGCGCCGGTGCGCAAGATCGTGCAGCTCAGCGTCGAATAAGCGCTTTGGGTGTAGGCGACGCTTTTGACGGTTTTGGGGACGTAGGTTACAGCTCACATTTGAGAGCTGGAACCTACGTCCCCAAAACCGTCACTCGGCGGATGGGGCGAAGCGGGTGCCGAGGCGGGAGGGCCAGGCGGTGCGGAGCTCGAGACGCTCGCCGGTCGCGGGGTGGGCAAGCTCCTCGGCATAGGCGTGCAGCAAGAGGCCCTCCTCGCCGCGAGCGGCATCCGCGCGAGCGCCGCCGTAGAGCGCGTCGCCCACGATGGGAAAACCGAGGCTCGCCAAGTGGACACGAATCTGGTGGCGCCGGCCGGACACGAGCTCGACCTCCAACAGCGTGCGACCACCTTTAAAGGCGAGCTTGCGCACGCGCGTCTCGGCGGGCTTGCCCTGCCCCGGGGCGCACGCGCGCATCCGCCGGGCGTCATGGCGGTCGCGGCCGATGGGCGCGTCGACGGACTTCTCTCCCCAGGGGAAGCGCCCGGCCACGACGGCAAGGTAGAGCTTACGCATGTCGCGCCCCGCCACCTCGGCGTCGAGCTTAGGCTGCGTCGCGGGATCGAGCGAGAAGAGCACGAGGCCCGTGGTGTCCACGTCGAGCCGCTGCACCGCCTGAGGGCGCACGTCACCGCGCCCCGTCGCGGCCAAGTGCGCGGCCACCGCGTCCGTAAGCGTCGCCGCCCCCGTGCCGTCCCCGTGCACGAGCAGGCCGGCGGGCTTATCCGCGGCAAGAAGCCACGCATCCTCGTGGACCACGCGCAGCGGCTCGGATGCAACCTGGTCCTGAGCGCTGTTTTCCCCCATAACAATTCCGTTCACTCGCACGTATCCATCGGAATCAGGATAACGCCGCGCGACGCCGACCCGGTGGTCGGGCTGCGGTTCCAGTAGGCGTCGCAGTCACAAGGACACGGCGCATAAACACGGCCGCCCTCCCGGAGATGCGCTTCCGGAAGGGCGGCCGTTTTTCTTTGCGGGCGGGATGTGCTACGACGCCGGTGCTCAAGCGGCCTTTACGCCAGGCGTGCCTTGACCTCGTCGGCAAGAGACGCCATCGAGACCTGGACCTGCTCATGGGTTGCCATGTTACGGATGGTGGCGTGGCCGGCCGCGACCTCGTCGGGCCCGAGGACGACGCAGAGCGTGGCGTGGAGTTTGTCGGCCTGCTTGAACTGGGCCTTCAGGCTGCGCCCCTGATAGTCGGCCTCAGTGCGCACGCCCGCGGCGCGAAGGGCGAGCGTGGCGTCGAAGACGGCCTCGCGCGTCTCGGCACCGGTGCCGGCCACGTAGACGCAGGTGGGCTCGGCGGTTGCGAGGTCGACGCCCTGGGAGGCCAGGGCCAGCGCGATGCGCTCGAAGCCCACGGCAAAACCGATGCCCGGGGTAGGCTTGCCGCCCTCGAGCTCCATCAGGCCGTCGTAGCGACCGCCGCCACCGATAGCGCCCACGCCCGCGCCCTCGACCTCGACCTCGAAGACCGTGCGGGTGTAGTAGTCCAGGCCGCGCACGAGCGTGGGGTCCTCGGTGTAGGAGACGCCGGCGGCGTCGAGATACTTCTTGACCTGCGCGTAGTGGGCAGCGCAGTCGTCGCAGAGATGGTCGTTGACCAGGGGCGCTGCGGCCATGACCTCGTGGCAGTGCGGGTTCTTGCAGTCGAAGGCGCGCAGCGGGTTGATCTCGGCGCGCTCGAGGCAGTCCTCGCACATCTCGTCCTTGTGGTCGAGGATGAAGGAACGGACCTTGTCGCGGTACGCCGGGCGGCAAGCACCGTCACCCATGGAATTGATGCAGAGGTGGAGCTTGGAGGGGTCGAAGCCCAGGCGCTCGAAGTACTCCATCAGCATGATGATGCACTCGGCGTCCGAGGCTGCGTCCGAGGCGCCCAGCCACTCTACGCCCACCTGGTGGAACTGGCGCAGGCGACCCTTCTGCGGGCGCTCGCCGCGAAACATTGCCTCGGCGTACCAGAGCTTAACGGGAGCGCCGCCCTGCGGGACGAAGTTGTTCTCCACGGCAGCGCGCACGACGCCGGCGGTTCCCTCCGGGCGCATTGCCATGCGCTGACGGGGCTTGAGGCCGGCCTCGGTGCCCTTCTCCAGAAGGTCGCCGAAGAGGGCGCCGGAGACGACGCGGAACATCTCCTTGCGGACGACGTCGGTGGACTCGCCGATGCCGTGGACAAAGGTGTCGACCTGCTCGATGGCCGGGGTCTCGATCATGTCGAAGCCGTATGCGCCGAACAGCTCGCGCGCCACGTCCTGCATGTGCTGCCAGGCGCGCATGTAGCTGCCAAAGAGGTCCTCGGTGCCCTGAACCTTCTGTCCCATGAAGATGCCCTTTCGGTCGTAAGCCCGCACGTCGCGGGCGCAGTTTGCCACGTGCCAGTATACACGGCCGCGGCGCGGGACCCGCGGTCCCGCTCCCCTGGCGGCGCGCCCCGCAACAAAGCTTTGGCTATGCACCGCTGCCTTCCGTATACGATGGCATCGAAAAGCCGCCGGACACACGTCCGGGACGACTGCCCGAAAATGCGCCCGGCGGCGAGGTATGGGATCAAACTAGCTGCAAACGCGCGGCGCAGATAGTGGAAGGGGCGCTACCTACCAGGCAACGAGCACCAGCAGCACGACGCTCACGGCCGCGAGCACGAGGGTCGGCGCGCCGCCCACGCGCTCGACGAGCTTGCTCTTCTGCTGGCCCTTCTTGCGGCGGGGGGCAGCGAGGTTGACCAGCACATGGGCGATAACGCCGGCGGCCACGCCCACGGCGAGGTTGGTAGTCAGCACAGCCCCGGCGACGGTGGCGGCAAACGGGGCCGCCTGGGCGCTGTTCTTCACATCGATGGTCACGGCGCGGACGGCCATGCCGAGGCCCACAATCACCATGACGGCGTCGGCCACCGAGAAGCTCGTCTGTGCGAGCAGCTGCATGCAGTATCCGTAGTGCCCATACATGTTGAAGCTGATGGAATACGAGGTGATGGTGGCGCACAGCGTCGGGATGACCCACACCACGGCGCTGACGGCAAAGACAACGGCTGCGGCGACAGCGGCCAAGCCGGAGCGGGCGCGGTCGCGCGCGCCGGCAACGGACTCCTTACCCACGGCGACCGGGGAGGCGCCGAGAAGGGCCGAGACCACGTTTGCCACGCCGTTGGCGATAAAGACCAGGCCCCTGCCATCGGGCTCGGGCTTGGCATCAGCCTCGGGTCCGTTGCCACGAGCAACAATAACGCCGTCGCAGGCGGCCACGGTGGACTCCGTGTCGGCTGCGAACAGATATACGTAGCTTAGAAGCGAAGAGCCGAACAGCACGGCGAGGTTGCCGCCGTTGCCAGTAAACCCGCTGAAGTCGAAGCCCTGCGTAAAGACCTTGCCGATGCCCAGGTTAGCGATGGCGGCCGAGAGGTGAGCCTGCATGGCGTCCTCGGAACCTGCCATCCACAGGCGGCCCCACAGGAAGGACAGCGCGAAGTTGAAGTTCTTCCAATTGACGCCGCAGGCAAGGATGCTCGCAGCCAGGAAGAAGACGGTGCCGATGGCAAGCGCCTTGCCGTAGGGGCTCTTCTTACCGCGTTCGAACAGGAACACAGCGAAGGTCAGCACCACCGCGATGGCAGAGATCAGCATCTGTGGGTGGTAGATGTCGGTTGTGTACGAGAAGTCCGTGATGTTGGTCATGCTCGACAGCGCCACGTAGCCCGTGCTCATGTTGGCAGCGGTGCCGTAGTTGGGCATGAGGTCACTCGTCACCGAGAAGAGCCCGGTGAGCTGCGCCGCGATCAGCGCGAGAAGAACGCCCGCAGCGGCGGGGATCGCGGCACGAACCGGCGTAGGCAGCGCGGCGAAGACGGCGCGGCGGACCTGGGGGACGGCACAGGCCGCGAGGTAGACCACGTTCGCCACAAAGCAAATCGCCAGCATGTTGTAGTAGGTCAAGCCAGAGTTCAGGCTCACGGTGCTCACGAGCACGCAGGAAAGTGACAGGCTCGAGACCTGCACGAACGGCCTGCGCGCGACAAGCCCCATGATCAGCGTGCCCACGACGGCGGCGAGCATCGAGGCGAGCCAGGTCATGGCATAGACCTCGCCGTTCGTGGCCACCTGGTTCATGGTGGACTCTGCATAGTTCGACACGGTGAGCGTTGCCACGAGCTGCATGTTCATGAACATGCCGCACACGGCGAGAACCGCCATGCCGATGCCCGCGCAGAGCTCGCCGCCAAAGGTGCCGCCGCGCTCAACGTAATGGAAGAAACCGTCGAGCGGCGCCGGCGCCGCCTTCTTCTTTTTCTTCTTGGTGGTTGCTGCCTGAGCAGTGGTAGTTGCCATTGATCACACCTCGCTAGTCATGTTCTGCGGAACAAATATGGGAAGCCGCGCGCCCCAGGGAAGAGGGAGGGGGCGCGCGGCCAGATGAAGGGGGAAGGGTCAATTAGGAGACGAGCTCGCCCGTGGTCGTCTGGGAGGCGGCCATGTCGACGCGGTCGGCCTGGGCACCCGCCTCGGCAGAGGCGCCCGCCATGCCAAGCCCGGGGTCGGCCCAGAGAGCAGACTTCGTCGCCGTGTACTCGCCCGTGGCGGCAGCGTCAGTCAGCGTGAACTCAAGCGCATCGCTGACCTGAGAGTCGGAGATCTTGCCGTCAGAGGTGCCTTTGGCAGTGGCGGTCACGTAATACGTGCCGGCGCCAAGGTCGTCGAGGACAAGCTGAGAGGTAAGTCCCACGGGCTCGGTCGAGGATGCCATAGAGCCGCCCGCAGAGCCGTCGCCCGCGGCGGGCTGCAAGTACTTGTGCAGCGCGTCGGCGTCTGTGGCCCAATTGGTGCCCGAGGCCCACGGGCCGCTCGCGGCAACGGGAGCCAGGTCGGAGAGGTCGACGGTCTCGGTCTTCACCTTCTTCGTGCAGTCGGCGTCGGAATAGACGTTGAACTCAACCTCGGGCATGCGCTGCTGCTCATACCAGTCGGACAGGGTGAAGCAGTCGATGTAGAACTCGGCCTGCTTGCCGTCGGCAAGGACCATCATCTCGGGCTTCTCCATCGTGCCTCCGACACCAAGCTGATAGACGAAGCTCTGGACCTCGGGAGCGGACTTGTCGCTGCCGGAGGAAGCGAAGCTCACCAGGTTGAACTTGTACTGTCCCCAGCCAAGGGAGGAGACGTCAACCGTGCCGGAAAGCTCGCCGGTGCCGCCGTTGACACGCTTCGAGGTAGTCAGATACTCGTCGGAGCCGTCGACGGAGGTTGTTGGATAAACACGCAGGAAGTAGTAGCCGATGCCCTCGTCGTTGGACGTGAAGGTGAACTTGCCCGTCTTGAAGTCAATGCTGAGGTCAGTCGGGGCGGCAAGGGTGTCGGCGGACTGCTGCGCAGAGGTGCTGGCGCCGGAATCGGCACCTGTGGAGGTGGATCCACAGCCCGCGAGGCCAAGCCCTAGGGTGGTAGCGAGGGCGCAGGCCATGATGCCGGCGCCGATGCGCTGCGCGGTCGTGTTCTTCTGCATCATTTCATTACCTTCTTTCGTGGAGCCTGGGCACACGCCCTAGGACTCCTCGTCGGAGTCGTCCTCATCGTCGTCCTCGTCCTCGGCGGCGCGCTTCTTCTTGAGGGCCACGAGGATACCGGCGATGACGGCCACCGCGCCGATGCCGCCGGCGGCGATGGCGCCGGCGGGCAGGCCGGAGCTGTCGGAGGACCCGGCGGTGTTCGAGGCGGTGGTCACCGCGTTGCCCTCGGAGTCTGTGCCGTGGGGGCCGGCGTACTGGTACATGGCGTAACGGATGACGTTGTGCAGGCACTGCTGGGCGTAGGCGTACTCGGTGGCGTCGCCGTAGGCCGCGACGGTAGTTGCGTTGTTGATGTAGCCGCCGTTGTTCAGAATGGCACCGTCGATGGAAAGCATCATCTGCGGGGAGTTATAGACGTCGCCGTCATTGCCGTCGCCGTCGGTGATGAGGAAGCCGTACCAGTCCCATTCCTTGCGCATCATGGTGACGTACATGCCGTAGTGGAACCAGGAAAGGCCGATGCGGTTGAGCGAGCCCATGACGCCGTTGACGCCGAATTCCTTGATAGAGATCTCGTACGGACGCATGTAGAGCTCACGGATGGCCTGCTCGGAGGCCCAGCAGGTGTTGCCGCCGCGGTTGGTGTCGCCATCGTTCATCGAGCAGTGCTTGATGAAGACGTTGGTGCCGGTGGACATGATACCTGCCGCGGCATTGCCGCCGATCTTGCCGGAGATGAAGCCGTCCTCGGAGTAGTACTCGAAGTTACGGCCACCAAACGGGCTGCGGTGCAGGTTCATGGCCGGGGCATAGGCACCCTGGACGCCGGAGAGAATGGCCTGGTGACCATAGGCGACGCCCTCAGCGTAGGCAAGCTCGGTGTTCCAAGTGGCGGCGATGACGACGGCGCAGGGGAACCAGGTGTTGCCCTCGCGGCTACCGTTGGCCGGCTCGCCGGGACCGTCCTGGCACTTCTGCTGTGGCATGCCCACGGAGTCGACGGCGGGAACCTTCCAGCCGGAGTTGCCCTGGACCTCGATGGCCTCGTCAAGGGTGGTCATGTTGGCCAGCTTGTTCCAGGCGTCCAGGCCCTCCTCGGTGTCGATGGAGACGCCTGCGAGGTCATCGATCGTCAGCTTGTGAGAGGAGCCGGAGGGCTCGGAGTCCACGATCTTGGGCACACCGTCGCCCACGGTCTCACCCTCGACCACGTAGTAGGTCTGCTCCCACTCGGGGAAGTCCATGGTGGAGACGTCGATTCCGTCCGGGGTCTTCTTGGCGAAGGGCATCATGTTAGCGCCCTTGGCGTAGAGGGTCTCGGTTATGGAGGTCTTGACGCCCTTGATGTAGGTCTCGAAGGTGTACTCGGTCTCGGTCTGGCCGGAGGACTCCAGGACCGCCTTGGCAGCCTCGGTCATCTGCTCGTTGGGGGTCTCGTCGGAAGTGTGGGTCATGATCTGCTTGAGGCCAGCGGAGATGGCGCCACGGGACAGGTAGCCATCGAGCATGTTGCCGTCGCCGGCGGTGACGTCGTCCATGGAGTTCTTGGCAACCTGTGCGTCGGAGTCGCGGGCACCGGCGTAGGTGGCGCCGGCAACGTCGCCGGACTCGTCGTAGATGATGGCGGCGTCAAGGGTTGCCTCGACGGTGGCGGAAGGCGCGTTGTCGCTTCCAGCCTCGCCCCACTGGTGGGCGTCCTTCTGGACGTTGAACTTGTAGGTGCCGTTCTCGAGCACGTAGCAGCCCTGCCCGAAGCAGTCGTAGGCGGCGACGTCGTCAGTGTTGAACGTCAGCGTGACCTCGGCGGACTTGCCGGCCTCGATGGTGTCGGTCTTGGCAAAGGCCACGAGGGTGACCTTGGCCTTCTCCAGACCCTTGCCCTTGATGCCGAAGTTGTCTGTGTCGGTCTGGTAGGGGGCGTCCATGTAGAGCTCGACGACGTCCTTGCCGGCAACGGAGCCAGTGTTGGTGACCTTGACCGTCACGGTGTTGGTACCGTGCGCGGCGAGCTTGACGTCGGAGGAGCTGATCTCCTCGGTGAACTCCGTGTAGGACATGCCGTAGCCGAACGGGAACTGGACGACCTGGTCATAACCCTTGACGGAGCCGTTCTTGAAGGTGAGCGACGTGAAGTCGGAGGAGTCAAAGTAGCCCTCGGCGTCGGCGGTCTCGTAGTAGCGATAGCCGACGTAGATGCCCTCCTCGTACTGGTAGAAGGTCTGGTTGCCCTGCTGGGTGCCCATGCCCACCTGACCAGTGGCGATGGTCACGTTGGTGTAGCGGTTGTCGTCGGTGTTGTAGTACGTGGGGTTAGTGGTCACGTCGTAGGTGTAGGTGTCAACAAGGCGGCCGGAGGGGTTGTTGCGGCCGGTGATGAGCGACGCGACGCCGGAGATGCCGGCCTCGCCGGGGTGGCCGATCCAGAACATGCCGTCGACGTTGTACTCGTCGGACTCGGCGAAGCCAAGCTCCATGGCGGCGGCGGAGTTCACGAGCACGATAGTGTGCTTGTAGTTCTCCTTGCAGAAGGCGAGAAGTGCCTTCTCGCGGTCGTTCAGCTCGAAGTAGGTTGTGCCGGTGAGCGTGGAACCGTCGCCGTCGGCGTCCATCGAGGGGCTCGCACCCTCAGCCCCGGAGCGCGAGAAGGTCACGATGGCGTAGTCGGTGTATCCGCTCGCGCACAGGGTTGACTTGGCGCCCTCGTAGGTCTCGGCGGGGAACTCGTGGATGTACCGGTACTCCTCCCACGTGTTGGAGCTGCCCATGCCGCCTGCCATGCCGCCGGAATCGCCGGTGTCCTCGGCGCCGGGGTCGGCCGCGGACACGCCGCGCTCGCCGCCGCACTGTTGCTCGAGCCAGTTCCAGGCCTCGGTGTTCACGTCGAGGCCGGCCTCGATCATGGCGTCGCTCATCATGACGGTGTTCTCGTCGTCGGCGCCGCCGGCCGAGCCCGTCCCGCCGAGCACGTAGTTGTAGGACATGGCGCCCAGCAGGGTGACCTTGCTGCCCTCGGCGAGCGGCAGGAGGTTGTCCTGGTTGCGGAGCAGGACCGCGCCCTCGGCCACGATGTTCACGCAGGACTCGTAGCCCTCGTTGTAGCAGTAGTCGGAGTCGTAGGTCGTCGCGCTGCCCGAGCCGTCCTCGGCAACGGCAGCGACGGGAGCGGCGAGCTGCGACACGCCCAAAGCGGCGGTGCCGACAAACCCGAGACCCGCTGTCTTGAGGAAGTTACGCCTCGAAATAGTAGCCATTCTCTTCTCCCTTTACGTTGGTTTACCTGCGGGCGCATGGTTATCCCGGCACCAAGCCTTCTCCTTCCTTCCCCTTACCTGCCGGCGCGCCCTGCCCGCGTTGGCGCGGGGCTTTTGTTGACTTGAGTTTGCGTTCAGCGATTTGATGCCTCAATGGGTCGGGAACGACCCGAAGGCGCTGGGAACAAAAGGGCCAGCCCTTTGGCACCAACGGCGTCGGCGGCGGAACAAGCGGCAAAGACGGCGGTGAGAGAGCCGCCCGGCGGGCAATCCGCGCCGATTGCCCGCTCGTTCCGGGAGGAGCGCCGTTGATGCCGGGGCAGGATCGCCGCTCAAACGGTGGTGACGGCCACAGCGACGGGAAGGCCACACGGCGCCGCCCAAAGGAGAGGGGGCACGGCCACGCAAAACGGCCCCGCCCAAAGGAGAGGGGGCTTCATCGCATCCAGCGTGACCACGCTTAATCGACCAGCCTTTGACGACCGGGGCTTAATCGAGGCACATAGCTTGTTTTGGCGCCTAGAAGACGATTCTGTCGTTGTCCTGGACGAACTCCAGGAGCTTCTCGCGCGTCTCGTTCTCCTTGCGACGGCTCACCGGGAGCTTCTCGCCGTTGGTCAGCGTCACCTCTCCCGAGCCCACGACCTCGATGAACCGGTAGTTCACCAGATAGCCCTTGTGGATGCGGATAAAGCCCTCGCCTACAAGGTCGTGCTCGAGCTCAGCCATCGTGCGGCGCAGCACAATCGGGCTGTTGCGCCCCTCCACGTGAACCGCCTGGTACTTGCGCTGCCCCTCTATGTAGACGATTCGTTCGACCTGCACGGGATAGACGGCATCGGAATCGCGCAGCATGACGGTCGACTGGCTGTGACGGCCGCGGCGGTTCTCCAGGTAGGCGCCCACGACCTCTGACATGTCCGACAAAAAGCGGCTCTTGCGGATAAACCCCACGGGAGAGACGCGCAGCGAGTCGAAGACCTTGTCCTCGCGGTTCGAGATGTACATGATGTCCACGCGGTCGCGCTGCTCGCGCAGCCGCTTAGCAAAGGTGATGCCGTCGAGACCCGGCATGTCGATGTCGAGCAGCAGCAAGTCGTAGCGGCGCGTGGGAATGACCTTCGCAAGTTCCTCGGCAGACGAGAAGAGCGAGGTCACGGCATCCACGCCATGCGCCGCAAAAACGTCCTTGAGCGAGCTCGAGATGATTCCGAGGGACGCCTCGTCATCATCGCAGACCGCGACCCTGAGTCTTTCCGCCATTGCCCTCTCCCCTACTTCGCTTCTTGGGCGGCAAGCATAACGTCCGCCTCGAACGTGCCCTTCTTGACCTTGAAACGCGCCACGCCCTGATAGCGCTCAGCGATACCGCGGATGACCTTGGTGCCGTAGCCGTGCAGCTCGCCGTCCTTTTTGGAGGTGAGAAGCGCGCCGGCGGCGTTGCTCCTGACCTTCTTCGGGTTGCATGGGTTGGACGTCGAGAAGACGTAGTAGCCGCCCGCCGGGCGGATGGTCAGCTTGACGGTGCCTTGGGGCGTTGCGCTGGCAAGGGTTCCCTCGATGGCGTTGTCCATCAGGTTTGCAACCAAGCTGAAGACGGCGCTTTCCGAGAAGGGCAGGACCTCGGGCACGGCAAGCATGGTCTCCACCTGCACGCCACACGAGCGCGCAAGGGATGCCTTGGCGTTTACCACCGCATCGACCAGCGGGTTTCCACAAGAGACGTAGTGCAGGATGTCGTAGTTGATGGCCTGGCAGTCCTCAAAGAAGACGCGCAGCTTGTCGTACTCACCGGCCTCGAGCATGGCGGCTATGTAGGCGTCGTGGTTCTTGAGCTCGTGGCGCATCTCACGCAGGTTATCGTTCATGGAACGCGTGACGCCCATCATGGCCACGGCGTCTGACTCGCTCTTCTGGGTGATCAGGAGCTCGGCGCGCTGCTCGTGCTCCTTGGCCAGGACGTAGAACATGATGTAGGAGAACAGAATCAGCAGAAGAAAGCTTACGTCCACCAGCATGTTGACCATGGAGGCGGGCTGATTGACCTGGCCCAGGACGTTGGAGGCGTAACTGTAGCCCTGAAGGTTCTTGAAGTCGGTCATGAAGAGGATGAAGCTTTCCGCGGCGGCCACGCCCATGATGTCGGTTGCCACGATGAGGGCCACGAAGTTGCGCGGTACAAACTGAAAGCGCTCGATGGAGAACACGCGCAGCACCACGGCAAACGTCAGCATCATCACGTAGGAAATGCCGCTTGGGATGGCTGCCCAATAGGTGAAGCGCTTGATTGCCGGGATTGCCGCCTCAAAGACTCCCGTGATGCTGACGATGATCATGAACGCCGCGATAAAGGTGGAGTAGCGCACGATTCGGTCCGTGAGGGCAAGGCGCCGCTGAGCAATGCCGTAGATTGCCAGCGCCGCAAAAAGCACAGGAAACGAGGAGCCTGACGAATTGCCAAAACCAAACGCATAACTAAACGCCAGCCACAGCGCGTTCTCGAGCGCGTAGACCAAGACAGCTTCTAAGACGTTTGTGGCTATAGCCTTGACGGTCGGCTTGAGCTCGCCGAACAGGATGACGGCGCAGACGGCGAACAGGATATCCGTAACGAATGTGCCGGTGTTCATGGCATCGCCGGTAATCAAGTTGAACAGCTCCAAGCAGCGCTCCTCAAGGTCGTCGCTTCAAGGTCTTATCCACACTGACTTTACCTTCGAACGGAGCGACATCCGTCGTTTTCTCGGCGACCGTTCGAGGCACAACACTGGGTGACAGGTTGCCGGCACACCAAAAAAGACAGATTGCCGACGCTGCATCGGCAACCTGCCTCTTTTTGCTGCGCCGGCAACCTGCCACCAGCTGAAGAACCCCAGCGGTACCTACTCCACGTCGATCTTGTGGACCCACCCGTGGACATCCTCGAGCTCACCGGACTGGATGCCGGTAAGGGTCTCGCGGAGCTTGGTCATCACGGGGCCCATCTCGTCGTGGCCCTCGGGGAAGGAGATCACGAGGTCGTCATCGTGGATCTCGCCCACCGGAGAGATGACGGCAGCGGTGCCGCACAGGCCGCACTCGACGAAATCGCCGTTCTTGACCTCGTCGAAGGCGACCGGGCGCTCGTCGACCTTGATGCCGAGGTCCTTGGCGACCTGAACGAGCGAGCGGCGGGTGATAGAGGGCAGGATGGAGTCGTTATAGGATTTCGGGACCACGAGGGTGCCGTCCTTGGCGACGAACAGCACGTTCGCGCCGCCGGTCTCCTCGACGTAGGTGCGGGTGGCGGGGTCGAGATAGAGGTTCTCGGCATAGCCATTGGCATGGGCCTTCATGCAGGCCTTGAGGCTCATAGCATAGTTCAGGCCGCACTTGGTGTTGCCGGTGCCGTGGGGCGCGGCGCGGTCGAACTCGGAGACGCACAGCTTGATGGGCTTGAGTCCACCCTTGAAGTACGGGCCGACGGGGGTCACGAGGATGCGGAAGAGGTACTCGGGGGCGGGGGCGACGCCAATGACCTCGCCGGAGCCGATCATGAACGGGCGGATGTAGAGCGTCGCGCCGGAACCGAAGGGCGGCACCCAGGCGGCGTTGGCGCGCACGACGTCCTCGACGGCCTTGACGAACTTCTCCTTGTCGAAGGGCGGCATGACCAGGCGGCGAGCGGAGTCATACATGCGCTCGGCGTTCATGTCCGGACGGAAGCAGACGATGTCGCCGTTCTTGGTGGTGTAGGCCTTGAGGCCCTCGAAGACCTCTTGGCAGTAGTGGAAGATGCCGGCGCACTCGGAAAGGGTGATGGAGTGGTCGGTGGTCAGGCCGCCCTTGCCCCAAACGCCGTCGATGTACCTGCACTCGTAGCTGTAGTCGGTAGGCTGGTAGTCGAAGCTCAGGTTGCCCCAGTCCAGGTCTTTCTTCTTCATGCTCGCATCTCCTTGCGGTGGCGCCGCGCAGCCATATGTCGCGCTCGCCGAATCGAACCGATTGGTACGCAAGTCATTAGGTTAGTCCCGATTTCCGGGCGAGGGCAACCGTGTG
>CAZEHG010000010.1:0-23821 GCA_964512475.1 uncultured Atopobium sp. | reverse complement strand
CCTGCTCGACGAGAGTAGCCTGGAGCTCGCGTAGGGTTCCGGCGCGCCGGCACGGCCGCCTGCCTATTGCGGGCGTGCCGCAGGGGGACGGTCGTCGGCGGCGAAGCGGATGCCCGCGGCGCGACGTGCAGTCGTCATGACGTCCGAGACGGCCACGCTGTGGTCGAGCATGCGGTAGCAGCCCTCGGCGTCGTGGGCGTCGATGCCCGCCATGAAGGCACGGAACTCGCTCTCCCACTGGTACTCGGGGTTCTCGGAGCAGACGCTCTCGGTGCCGTCATTGAGGTGCAGCGTCACGGGTCCGCAGTTGTTCGCGGGCGTGTCCTGGAGGATGTAGCCCTTGGTGCCCTGGATGACGATGCGCGCCGGTGCCGCGCAGTCCTTTGCCGCGACGCTCGTGACCTTGAAGCTTGGGTAGTCGAGCTCCATGACGCCCGAGGTGTCGATGCCCTTCTCGACGTTGGCCCGGTAGCGCGCGGCGACGGGTGCCCCGAACAGGCCCATGGCATAGTGCACGTTGTACAGGCCCAGGTCCATCATGGCGCCGCCGGAGCAGGCTGGGTCGAAGGCGGGGAGCACCGACCCGGAGCGGAACGCGTCGTAGCGGCTGCTGTACTGGCTGTAGTTGAGGCTCACCACCTTCACGTCGCCGATCTGCGGCAGAAGCTCGCGAATGCGCAGGTAGTTGGGCAGATAGAGCGTGGAGATCGCCTCGTATAGCAGCAGGTCGCGGCTGCGGGCGATCGCGGCGAGGTCGCGGGCCTCCTCGACGTTGCTCACGAGGGGCTTCTCGACGATGGCGTTCTTGCCTGCGAGAAGCGCGCGCCTGGCGAAGTCGTGGTGTATGGAGTTGGGGACCGCGACATAGACGGTGTCGATGTCGGCCTCGGCGAGCATGAGGTCGAAGTCCGAGTAGGCGTCTCCTCCTGTCATCTTGCAAAGATCGTCGACCTCGCCAAGGGTCGACGGGGTGCCGCAAACCGCTCCGACGGGGACGCCCCACTCGTCGAAGTGGGGGGCCACGAACTGGACGATCATTCCTGTTCCGACGATTCCGAGCTTCATCTCTCCTCCTGTTTCGTGCGTCGCGCTCACGAGGGCGGCGCGTCTTCGCCGGCCCCTGCGGGATCGGGTTATCTGCCTGTGGGCGGGCTCTGCCCGCGCGGCGAGGCAATCGTAGATGGCCCTGGCCGTACGGACCGCTCCCATCGCACGCAGTGGTCTGGTTCCGTTCCTAGGGTTCGGGCGGGCGTGCAAAACGGCGAGAGATACGTTCCAAAAAGTTCGTTCGCGGAGGCGAGGTTGAGCGCGCCGCCCCGCATGGGCTAGCCTATACGCAGGGAGAGCACCCGCTCTGAGTGACGGGTGAGGTCCGTTGCGGGGAGGCGCCGTGTCCGTCCTAGACGATCTGGAGAGCGACGAGGGGTTCACCCATGCCGAGCGGGACATCGCCGACTTCATCCTGGAACACTCCGATGAGGTCGTCCGGATGAGCATTTCCGACCTGGCAAAGGCGACCTACTCTTCGAACGCCACGGTCATCCGGCTCTGCCGCAAGCTCGGTGCCCAGGGATACCGCGACTTTAGGGTGGTTCTCGCGGCGGACATCGAGCGCTCCCGCAAGGAAAGGCGGGTCCTGGACATGGACCGCCCCTTCGACCAGGTCGACGACGTGGCGGGAATCATCAGCGCGCTGGGCTCGCTGCTTGGCCAGGCGATCAGCGACACGTATGCCTCCGTCTCGGCCGAGGACGTGCGCACCCTCGCGCAGATGGTCCACGACGCCTCCCTCATATACATCTTCGGTGTGGGCGACAGCCAGATCAGCGGCATGGCGTTCGCGAACCGCCTCATGAAGCTCGGGGTCCATGTGGTTATGGCGGGGCAGTACGGCGAGTCCCTGGCCGTCTCCACGCGACTCTCCTCCGACGACCTGGCGATCGTCATCTCTTACTCCGGGAAAATCGTCAACTCCTACGAGATGCGCCACGTGATGCAGAACGTCCTGGAGAGCGGTTGCCGCTCCGCGTGGATCTCCTCGGCGCCCAAGCCCTTCGGCTTCGAGGTCGGCCTGCGCTTCCCAGCAAGGGAGACCCGTTCGGGCAAGATCGGCACCTTCTACTCCCAGATGTGCATCCGCTACATCCTGGAGTGCGTGTATGGGGTGGTGTGGGCCTTCGACTACGCGGACAACAGCGAGCGCAAGACGGCCCTGGACGACCTTGACGTCACGGTCTCGTTTCTCGAGAACCTCTAGCGGGCCCCGACCCGGCCGCACGAATCCGAAGCCACATGCAAAAGGCCAGGCCACGGGTGCGAATGGCGCCCGTGGCCTTTGCTGCACCGTGTACCTGCACCCGCATCGTGCCGAGTGAACTTTTTGTCCGCCGTCCGTACGCGCTTCCCGGGCTTTCTCGAACTCGGCGAACTGATGAGCGGCTGGCCGGGAGGGTCCGTCGGCCGTGTCATATCTTATTTCCAACGGGCGGGGTCTGGCGAGAGGATGCGCACCTCATCACCAGGCCAAGCCACAAGGAGACTGCATTCAAGCGAACGAAGGAAAGGAGAAGGGCATGAAGGTGAAGCTGTTCTGTGCCTACGGAATGACGACCGATTTCCTCGCCACCGAGATGAAGAAGGCCGCCGGTCCCGACGAGTCCGTCAGTGCCCACGACATCAACTTCTTTGAGGACGAGGTCAAGAAGGACTGCGACGTCGCGCTTCTCGGGCCTCAGGCGCGCATGTACCTCAAGGACATGCGCAAGGCCGCTGAGCCCTACGACGTCCCGGTCGACGTCATCGAGATCCGGGCATATGGCCGTCGCGACGGCGCGGCGGTTATGGAGCAGGCACGTGCGCTGCTGGCCCAGGCAAAGCAGTCCTAGTCAGTCATCGGCAAGCAACTGAATTTCGAAGGGATATAGAGAAATGGAAGAGACAGCTCAGAAGCAGAGCTTCATGGACCGACTGGTCGACACGGTGACCCGTCTGTCCGAGCCGCTTGGCAGGTTTGCCCGCACCCCCATTATGGCGTCGCTGCAGGACGGCATGGTGGCGATTCTCCCGCTGCTGACCATCGGCAGCTTGTTCCTCATCATCGGCGCCGCGACCGATGGCGGCATCGGCATCGCCCCGCTCGCGTTCCTGACCCCATGGCTGTCGCAGATCTACCTCGTGTACACCATCGGCATGGGCTTCCTGGGCCTCTATGCGGCTATTGCGTGCGGCATGGCGTATGCACGTCGTCTGGAGGTCCCCGAGATCAACGCGGCGCTTCTCGTCGTCGCGGCCTACATGGCGATGACGTTCAACGACTTCACCGCCATGACGTCCGCGAGCTTCAGCGCTTCCGCCATGTTTCCCGGCATCCTCGTCGCCATGCTCTCCGTCAAGGTGTTCAGCGTCTTCCTGAAGAAGAACCTGACCATCAAGCTGCCTGACGTGGTTCCCGCCAACGTCGCGGGCGCCTTCACCTCCCTCATCCCGTATGCCGTCGTCATCGTCGTCGTCTGGGCCATCCGCAGCCTCCTCGGCTTCGACCTGAACGCCTTCTTCACCTCCATCATCGCCCCCGTCATCGGCGCCGCCGGCGACAACGTCTTCACCTTCACCCTCGACCGCATCGCCGCCAGCCTCTTCTGGAGCCTCGGCCTCCACTACGACAACATGACCTCCGGCGTCATCGTCCCGCTCATGACCCAGTGGACCGCCGAGAACGCCGACGCCGTCCAGGCCGGCGCGAGCGTCCTTCCCCACATCTGGTGCTACGGAATCCACAACTGGGCTAGCAAGGTCGGCTACACCTGGCCGCTCGTCGTCATGCTGCTGACCTCGAAGGCGCCCGGCTTCCATGAGATCGGCGTCTCCGTCACCCTCCCCACTTTCTTCTGCATTTGCGAGCCGCTGTGGTTCGGCACCCCGGTCGTCCTGAACCCCTATCTCATGCCCGGCCTCATCTGCAGCTGGACCTTCACCGGCCTTGCGACCTACCTCATGTTCGCGGCGGATTGGTGCACCCGCATCTACAACATCGTGCCATGGGCGACGCCAGACATCGCCGCAGGCCTGCTTTCGACCGGTGACCCCCGCTGCCTGATCATCATGGGCGTCAACGTGATCATCGGCACGATTTGCTGGCTGCCGTTCTTCAAGGCGTACGAGCGCAGCGTCATGAAGGAAGAAGAGGAGCGCGCGCAGCTCGAGGCCGCCAACTAGGCGCCTTCCCCGGATTCTCCGTCCGGCAACGCATCAAGACCACAATCCTCGAAGGGACAATCATTTATGTGCAAGGCATCAGAGCGCATCGCATCCATCCTGGCCGAGAAGGGCTTCTCGCAGGTCGACACCACGTCTGACATCGTCGTGGACGAGCCGTACGCCGCCGACCTCTCCGTCCTCGACGCCGTCGACCTCTCTGCGGGCGCATCCGAGCAGAAGGTCTTCTCGATCCGCTCGGTCGAGTATCGCAACGAGTATCACGACGAGAAGCTCACGCAGGTCCAGGCGACCGTCGTCACCGGCAAGGCGGGCCTCGGCTCCGTCAAGGCCCTCGGCGAGGAGGTGGCCGCCAAGATCCTGGGCGGCGACGCCGCAGTCGAGCTCAGGCCCGAGTTCATCTACCAAGTGGTCCCGGCCATCGAGATGAAGCACGAGGGCCAGGCCTTCGCCGCCGGCGGCCTCGTCCGTCCGGAGGTCATGCGCAAGCTCGGCGTCAAGGCCGGCGAGCTCGTCGCCTATGTGGTCATCTTCACCGCCGAGAACGTCCAGAAGCTCGGCTAGGAGGTACTCCGATGAAGATCAGCTACAACTGGATGAAGGAGTACGGGGCGCTCTCGAAAGTCGGCCCCGACGGGGCTCCCACGGCAGAGGAGTTCGCCCAGAAGCTCGATTCCGCCGGCTATGACGTCGAGGGGGTCACCGCGGTCGAGGCCGGCGAGGACGGCCGCAGCGTCGCCGACCAGGTCATCGATGTCCGCTATCCTCGCTCGAGGCGCGACTTGACCTGCATGATGTGGAACGCCAAGGAGCTCTGCGGCATCTACGGCATCTTCTATCACGACTTCGCGCTCTACGGTCTCTACGTTCCCACGAACGACTGGATGCGAGACGTCACCGAGGAGACCGAGCTGCACCTGGTGAGCACGACCAGGCTCTGCAAGATGATGTGCGGCCGCATTGCGAACGACGCGAAGGCCAAGCCCCTGCCCCAGTGGTATCGCGACCGCGCCATCGCCCAGGGTGTTCCCATGGCAGACGACTACGAGGAGCTCCAGGTCTTCGTCGGTCGCAACGTCGGCCAGCCCCTGTGGCTCTTCGACCTCGAGACCCTTCCCTCTAGGGAGATCTGCGCCCAGGAGGCGACGGTCGCGGGAACCCTCGTGGACGGTGAGGTGGAGTACGCCTACGAGCCCGGCGACCTGGTGCTCGTTTGCGGCGGCAAGGTCATCAGCGTCGCGGGCGTCGTCGTCGACGATTCCGTGAAGCCGAGCGAGGGGACCCGCTCGCTGGTCCTGTTCTCCGGCGTCATGGATCCCGACGAGGTCCGTCGCGTCGCCGCGCGCCTTGAGGTCCACAACTTCAACGAGCAGCTGGCCGCCCTCGGCGCAAACGCCGCCGACGTCCTCAAGACGCTCACCAACAGCACGGGCATCATATGCGACCACTGGGGAGCGGGCGGTTTCGAGGCGCTCGAGATCTACAACAAGTTCGACATGACGCGCAAGTTCCTGACCTACACGGTCGAGGAGGTCAACGAGCTTCTCGACTCTGATTACACCTTCGAGGACATCAAGGCGGCGCTGGACAACCCGGAGCTCAACACCTACCGCATCGACGACACGCGCATCACTACGATGTTCCCCTCGTACCGCACCGACAACCACGTATGCGACATCGCGCAGTCCCTGCTCACCTACATGGGCTGCGATCGAGTCGGCTCCGTCTGCTAGGGAGGGCGACGATGAAGATAAGCTACAACTGGCTCTCCAGCTACCTCGACATGAGCGGCGCCGAGGGCGGCGTCCCGACCGCCGAGTCCCTCGCCGAGAGGCTCTCCGCCTCCGGCATCGACGTGGAGGGCATCACGTACCTGCGTGCCGCCGACGGCGAAGTGACGAGGGACGATGCGGTCATCGAGATCCGCGTCTCCCGCGAGATGTCCGACTATTCCGGCATGATGTGGACCGCCAACGAGGTCGCCGGCGTCCTGGGAATCCAGATCGACGACACCGAGACCTATGGCAAGCTCCTGCCCGACGACCGCTGGGTCCGTCAGGAGACCGACGAGACGGCCCTCTACGTCAACAGCGTGTCCAAGCGTTGCCGCATGCTCGTTGGCAGGATCGTCGGCGGCGTCGAGGCTCGCCGTTCCCCCGACTGGATGCGGGACGCCCTGGTGGCGAACGGCATCACGCCGACGAGTTGCCTCGAGGACGTCCCCGCCTTCGTCACGCGCAACCTTGGCCAGCCCATGTTCGTCATCGACGCCGACCGCCTGGCGACGGACAGGCTCATCGTCGAGGACGCCGCCCACGGCGGAACCGTCACCTGCGACGGGGTTGCCTACGAATACGTTCCTGGCGATGTCGTCCTGACCAACGGCGAGAAGGTCGTGGGGATCTGCGGCGTCGTCACCGACGACTCCGTGAAGGTGGGCGAGGACACCGCCCGCGTCCTGGCCTTCACGATGATCATCGATGCCGACACGGTGCGCGATACCGCGCGCCGCCTCGGGGTGAGCTCCCTCAACGTCGAGGTCGCCTCCCTGGGCGCCAATCACGCCAGCGAGATGAAGGCCATCGGGAACCTGACGAGCTATCTCTACGAGTGCGCCGGCGCCTCCCACTTCGAGCCCCTGGACATCTTCACCAAGTACGACTTCACCAAGTCGATCATGGACACCACCGTCCGCGAGCTCAACGACCTGCTCTCCTCCGACTACACCTACGCCCAGATTGTGAGCGGGGTGGTCAACGGAAAGATTTCCGCCTTCGTCAAGCAGCCGGTCTACGACGAGAACGGCAACCAGGTCAACGTCGACGTGTGCGAGCCCTCTCCCTACGTGGGTGAGGACATCCACTTCGGCTCCAAGTTCGGCTCTTACCGCAACCGTCGCGAGCCGTGCGACCTCGCGCAGTCGATCCTGTGCTTCGTCGGCTGCGATCGCGTCGGCATGTCGGACAGGTAACCCCCCCTCCGGGGGAGCTTAGGCTCCCCCGGCTTCCCCATTTCGCAAAGGAGATCGCACATGGGATTCATCACCGCCCTCGTGGCCCTCGTGGCGCTTCTTGCCACGGCGATCGCCCCCATCGCAGCCGGCAGGCTCGGGAGGGCCCCGAGGATTTCGGCAAGAGCCGCGATCCTCGGTGGTATCTCCTACGTCACCTTCTGCTACTACCTTGGCAACGGCGTCGGCGTGCTGATCCTGAACCTGTGCTCGCCGCTCGCCTCCGCCATCGGCACGACGGCGCTGAACGCCCTCGTGTACGCCATGGTGACCGTCGTGTTCCTGCCCGTGGCCTACCGGGTCCTCTGGCGCCTGTTCTACTCGGCCTCCCCGACCGTCGAGGAGTGCGGCTCCGTCGCCTACGGGGCGTTCTTCGCCCAGGCGCTCCTCACGCTGCTGGCGCCCATTTGCTCCCTTCTGAGCGCGCGGATGGAGATGGCGTCCGGCGCGGCGGGCGAGGCGCTCGCCGTCTACGAGTCGCTCGGCCCGGCATACGGGCTCTTCCTCGCGGCTGCTGCGCCCACGATCCTCTGCCTCCAGCTGGCGGTGGCGCGTCGGACCGCCGACAACATCGGGTCCCATGACGTGGGCGAGCTCCTGGTGACGGCAGGCTTCGTCCTCGCCTTCTCGTTCCTGTACCAGTTCGTTCCCGCGATCCAGGGCTTTGGGTTCCTGCTGGCGCTGCTGCTGTGCGCGGGCTTCGTCATCGCATGCTGCTGCCAGCTCGGTCGGCGCGACGTCTCGAGCCGGGTGAGCTAGATGGGACGCTATGACGGAATCGTCCTCTACAGCGATTACGACGGGACGTTGGCCGACCCGGACAACCGCATAGCCCAGGAGAACCTGGACGCGATCGCCGCCTTCCAGGAGCATGGCGGGCGCTTCTCGCTCGCGACGGGCAAGTCGCTTTTCGACCTCAGGGAGATGCCCTTCTCGGTGAACGCCCCCGTGATCCTCACCAACGGGGCCGATGTCTGGGACCCCGGGACGAGGTCCTTTCTGCGCAGGCGCCTCATCTCGGAGGACGAGTACGGCATCCTCGGGGAGATCTTCGACGGCATCCCCGAGGTAGGCCTCAACGCGCGAAACGCCGAGGGCGACGTGCTCTGCTTCAGGGCGAACTTCGACGTTGTCGACCCCGAGGAGGCCTCGTGGTTCACCGGGGTCATTCCGCTGGGGGACAGGACCGGCTTCGGCCCCGGCATCAACGAGGTAACGGCCTATGGCTCCGACGCCGACCTCATGGCCGCAAGAAGGGCCGTCGCTCGTCATCCCGGGCTGTCGTGCTCCATTTCCTACCCGGGGTTCCTGAGCATCGTCCCCGCCGGGGTTGACAAGGGCTCCGGCCTGTCCTGCGTCATGGACAGCGAGGTCGTGCCAGGCTCGCCCATCTACCTCGTCGTAGGCGACGGCGAGAACGACCTCGGGCTTTTCTCGCGCGCAGACGTCGCCTTTGCCATGGGCAATGCCTTGGACGACGTCAAGGCGGCGGCCGACGTGATCCTCGAGGACAACGCGGCGCCGTGCATCCCGCAGATTGTCGAGTACATCGACGACATGCTTCTTGACCTCGGCCGTGCCTAGGCGCGGCCCGAACGACAACCAGGAGGAAGAAATGACCGAGGAAGACTACGACATCCCGTTCCAGATCGTGGCGGTCGCCGGCAATGCCCGCAGCCTCGCCCTGATGGCCGTGGAGTCGGCCAGGGAGGGCGACATGGAGCAGGCAGAGAGCTATCTCAAGGAAGCGAACGAGTCCTGTCTCGAGGCCCACAAGGTCCAGACGCAGCTGCTCACCAACGAGGCCCAGGGCAACGCCATGGAGGTCAACCTCATCATGGTCCACGCCCAGGACCACCTGACCATGGCGACCCTCGCGCTGGAGAACGCAAAGGAGTTCATCAACCTGTACAAGCTGATCGGCTCCAGGGACTCCTAGGAGGGCGGCGTTGAGCGGAGACATCTTCCATGAGTTGCCGATCGGCTGCCTGCGGGCGCGGAACCGCCTGGTCCGTGCCGCGACCTACGAGAGGCTTGCGAGCACGGACCATATGGTCACGGACGAGCTGACCGAGCTCTACCTTCGGCTTGGCGCGGGCGGGGCGGGCTCCGTCATCACGAGCTTCTGCTGCGTGCGTCCCGAGGGGCATGGCTATTCAAGGATGCTCGGGGCATACGACGACTCCCAGGTCGCGGGCCTCGGCCGTCTTGCCGAGGCCATCCACGAGGGCGGCGCGCTCGCGTTCCTGCAGCTGGTCTGCTGCGGATCGGGCGGAAACCCGACCGACGACGGGGCTCCCGCGCCGGGTCCCTCGACGATGGCCAATCCGTCCACGGGCATCCCCATGGTGGAGATGAACGAGGGAGAGCTCCGCCGCATGAGGGACGACTTCGCCGCGGCGGCCCGCCGTGCGGGCGAGGCCGGCTTCGACGGCGTCGAGATCCACGCCGCGCACGGTTACCTGCTCTCGCAGTTCCTGAGCCCAGAGCTCAACGTGAGGGGCGACGCCTATGGAAGGGGTCCCCTCGGCCGCGCCCGCATCGTCTGCGAGGTCGCGGACGCGGTTCGCGGGCGGATGGGGGAGGGCCGTCCCGTCCTCGTCAAGATCAACGCCTCCGACGGCCGCCCGGGCGGCCCTGCTGAGGACGAGAGCATCGAGAGCGCCTGTGCGATCGCCGGGCACGTTGACGGCATCGAGGTGAGCGGCCACGGCTGGCGTCGGGCGCGCATCGCTGGGCCGAGGGGCGTGCACGGGCTCTTCGCCCCCTACGCCACCAGGCTCGCCCCTCTCGTCGACGTCCCCGTCATCCTCACCGGCGCCAACCGCGACGTCGGGGAGATGTGCGAGCTCGTCGAAGGGGGCATCTCGGGGTTCGGCATCGCCCGGCCGCTCGTATGCGAGCCTGACCTGCCGAACCGCTGGCGTCGGGACCCCGCCTATGTACCGAGGTGCGTCTCGTGCAGCAGGTGCTTCTCGGTCGACGGGCATCCCTGCGTCCTCGACGCGCCATCGAGACCTCGAGAGGAGGCGTAAGCGATGGGATGCCACGACGTTACCCGTGCCGACTACGATCAGATCCGCGATCGCTTCGCGGTGCTGGTGTCCTCCCTGCGCGACGCCGACCCGGCGGGCGTGGGAGGGATTTGCCTTCCCGACGTGCTCGTCTGCCTTGAGCCGCTGCCGCGCGACGCGGTTGGCCCTGGGTCCCTTGCCGGCTTCGCTGCCGGGTTCCCGCGCACCGACCTTCTACAGATGCACTGCTACAACTTCGTCTGCCGCTTTGGCGAGGGGATGGCGAGGCAGAGCGCCTACGTCGTATGTCACGCCTACGACGGCAGGCCCGCAACGGACGAGATGGACCACTTCTCGTACGTGCTTCTCTTCTCGAACCTCTGGGCGCGCTTGCGCGACGGATGGCTGCTGTCGGAGGTCCGCATGGACGTGTACGACCAGGACGGGGCGCTTAGCGACCTGTACTCGAGGGACTGGCAGATCGGGGAGAGGCTTGCGGTGCTCAAGCCCGGCATCAGGCTCCCGCGCATCCACGGGGAGCTGGACTCCCCGTGGCGCCAGGGCCTCGTCGACGCGCCGATCACCCCCGAGGAGGAGGTCTGCCAGGCCTTCGTCCGCTACGACTGGGGCGTCGACCATCTGGCGTTCTCCGAGTGCGATGCCGCCCTGTCCGAGCGCTTCCATGCCAACGAGCAGGCCAGCCCCTCCGACGGCAAGCGGGAGTGGATGTCGACCATCAAGTTCCATCGGCAGAAGTCCCGGCACTGGGCCCATCCGTACCGCTTCGCCTCCGTCGCGATAGACGGCGACGAGGCCCGGGTCTCCTGCGATCGCATGGCTGGAGAGCGCTTTGTGGGCACCTGGACGTCCGCCCAGGTGCGGGAGGAGCATGCCTGCGCCCACTGCGACCTGGTGCTCGTCAGGGAGCGGGGGTCGTGGCGTGTCCGCGACTTCAACTACGAGAGCGGCCTTGCCCCCGTGGGCCCGTCGGAGGGGCCCTTCTACGGCGGGCTGGCATAGGGGCTCGAGGACGTCGGCGAACTATTTGTCCGGCGGCCTCACGGCGGCTCCGCGTGCCATGCGCACCTAAGTGCCGGAGGCGGCGACGCGGGGCGGAGCGGTTCACCCGGCGCCTAGCCTCGTAGGCAAGACGAACGACAGCGACCCGCCCCCGTCGGGGGCATGGGAGGTACCCAAGATGAGGCTCAACATCGGCTACATCGGCAATGGCAAGAGCGCCAACAGATATCACATCCCCTTCGCGCTTTGCAGGCCCGACAAGTTCAACGTGGCCAAGATATGGTCGGTCCACCCGGAGGCCGACCCCTGGCCGCGCGTTCCCGGGGCCGCGTACACGAGTGACCTGGACGAGCTGCTGGGCGATCCCGACATCGACGTCGTCGAGGTGTGCTCCCCCTCGTCCTTCCACGTGGAGAACGCCCGCGCGGTCCTTGAGGCCGGCAAGCACGTGACCGTCGACAAGCCCTTCGCGGCGACGGTCGCCCAGGCCGAGGAACTCTTCGCCCTCGCCGAGGAGAAGGGCGTGACGATCCAGTGCTACCAGCAGCGCCGCTTCGACTCCGACTTCGTCACCGCCAAGCGGGTGATGGAGTCCGGCAGGCTCGGACGCGTCTTCGAGATCGTCACGAGCTACGATTACTGGCGCCCCCACATGATGGACGGCATGGGCCTGCATCCCGTCGACAACGCCGGCTTCGGCCACGGGTCCCACTGCATCGACCAGCTCGTCTCCTGGCTGGGCGTCCCCGACAGGTGGAGCTCGGAGCTCCGGCAGCTGAACGGCCCCGATGCGGCGAACGACTACTTCGACGTCGACCTGTACTACGACGACAGGAACCTCAAGGCGACGGCGCACGCCAACTACGACATGGCGTTCGACCGGCCGAGCTTCGCCGTCTACGGGGATCGCGGGGCGTACGTCAAGTGGGGCAAGGACCAGCAGGAGCGCGACCTCAAGCACTTCTACATGCCCCTCGGCCACGACGACTTCGGCCTCGACGAGGCGCGCGACTACGGTACCCTGCGCTACGAGGACGAGACGGGCTTCCACGAGGAGCGCGTCGTCTCGGAGCGCACGTGCTACTCCTTGTTCTACGACGCGCTCTACGAGACCGTCGCGAACGGCGCCGAGTGTCTCGTGAGGACCGAGGAGACGCTTGCGCAGCTCAGGATCCTCGAGGACGGCATGAACGCCCTTCTCGCGAGGAACTCCGTGGCCGGCTAGGGCGCGGGGAGGAAAGGGGGTCACGATGGGCAAGGCGTTTCCCGAGGGGTTCCTCTGAGGCGACAAACACTGACGACGGGTGCCATCCCGCGGGAGGCTGTGGCAGAATCGACGGAGATTCGTCGCGTCACGGTAGCAGGGAGGTAGCGCATGTCCCTCTTCGACAAGCTCTTCGGTGGCCTCAGGATGAGCTGGCCCGCCGTCGTTCTCTTCGGCGTGGGCGCCGGCCTGTACGCCGGCGTCATGGGGTCCATCAAGCCCCTGGAGCCCACGTCGCTCCACGACATCTGCGTCACGATGGAGTGGTGGGTCATCTTCGCGTTCGTCATCGCGACCAACTGCGAGAAGGGCTGCGAGTGCGCCCTCAAGACCTTCGTGTTCTTCCTGGTCAGCCAGCCGCTGGTCTACGCGGTCGAGGTGCTCGCCGGCACCCTCGTGCTCGACCGCGCGATCTACTACTACACCGCCATCTGGGGGCCGGCGACCCTGCTCACCCTGCCCGGCGGCCTCGTCGCCCACCTCATAGGGCGGCAGGACCCCCTCGGCGCCGTCGTGCTGGGCCTGGGAGATACGCTCATGGTGGTCACCGGCTGCAGCTACGTCGTCAGGTTGGTCCAGGAGCCGCCGTTCCACCTGCTCACCGTGATCCTGTGCTTTGGCGGCGTCGTTGTGATGACGCTCGCGATCCAGAAGGAAAAGAAGAACCGCATCGTGAGCTTCGCGACCATCGTCGTGGCGTTCGTGGCCCTGATGGCGATCCTTGCGGCGACCGGGCGCGTGCTGGTCTAGGCGGCTTGGAGGAGTTCCGCTTCATCTTTACCGAGGACGTCCTGCCCAACGAGGGGACGGGCTTGCGCAACGGCTGGCTGCGATGCCCGTTATAAAGTGCAATCCGATAGGCCCTGCAGACTGCACAATCTATTGCTAGGCTAAACGCGAGTTAGTGCAAAGAGTTGTTCTCTATGATGCATTAAGATGCAGTGGTATGCCACCTGCGAACGGTCGTTTTTTGCCTGCAGACGGCATATCAAGCAGCCTGAATATGGCTTTGCAATTATTCATGCATCGGTAAGCGACATAAATAGTTGTGCTTCTCTACATAGAAATATACCTCCCCGAAGATGCAAAGAAATAGCTGGTCGTATACCTTGCCGCACTATTGGAATTGTGCTCTGACAAGTGCAAGCACATGTCTTTGCACAACCGAGCATCCAAGCTTTGCATCAAGTTGGTAATTCCATCTTTCTTATTGCGAGCAGACAATATGAGCCGTCAAAAGGAGGTCGATATCGCACCTCCAAGCAGCAGCTTTATTAATTGAAGCAGTGTAGGGAGGTGCGCGAAGTGGAACTCAAGAGCCGCCAGACACAACTGCTCAAGGCCCTGTCCAAGTCCATTGGAGGCGGCCTCCTCCTTAAGGACGTGATGGAGGAGTTCGGAATCTCCCGCCGCACCGTCTACTACGATATCTCCGCCATCAACGCATGGCTCGCCGGCTCTGAGCTTGGTTGCCTCTCGGTTGAGGGACAGCGCATCAAGGGCGACAACGTCCAATGGGACAAGCTGGGCAACCTTAACAGGGCTTCCGCACAACGCAGCCTCACCGCCGAGGAGCGTCAGTCACTGACGTTTCTGCGCATCGCGCTCTCGTGCGAACCCACGACCATAGCTTCCCTTATGAGGAGCTTTGAGGTCAGCCGCAATACGGTTCTAGCCGACATTCATCAGCTGCGTGAAGAGCTTCATGCGCTTGACCTCGGACTCTCGGGCATCAGCGGCGCTGGATACAACGTCACCGGCGACGAAATCGCCGTCCGGAAGCACATCTGGGCAAAGATGCAGTTTCTGGCCGACTCGAATCGCGTTCGAGACGTCCGCCGTTTCCTCCAAGAGACTCTTGTAGAGGTTACGGGGAACGACATCGACTACTTCGAGCTGTGCCGCAGCGTCATCAAGCAGTACGAGCGAGACATGAAGACCCGCTGTTTCCTGGAGAGCAACGGGCTCGAAGGCATGATGGTTCAGGTTTCCTGGATCCGCGGCCTGGCCGGATATTCCGTCATCATGGGCCGTGAGGAGCAGATAACCCTCATGGGCACGGTCTCGTATCGTTCCGTCCAGTGCAGCGCCGAGAAACTCAAGGTCGTCGGGATCACGCTCCCCTCCGAGGAGATTTTCTATATCACCTCGGTGCTGCTGGGCATCAAGACGGCGAACTTCGCCCACCAGAGCGAGGAAGACGCCTATGTATCTGGGCTCGCGGAATCCCTGATCGCGAATTTCGAGCGCGTCGGCTGCCTGACCTTCGTGAACAAAGAATACGTGCAGGAGCAGCTCTCGCATCACATCAGGCCGCTCTACTACCGTCTGAAGTATGGAATCCCGGTTCATAACCCGCTCACTGATGACGTGCGCAAGATGTACCCCATGTCCTTTGAGTTCTGCCGCCGCGCCGCCAAAGAAAGCGGTCTCGGAGAACTCTCGGACGACGAGCTCGCCTACCTGACCATCTATCTCTCGAGCGATCTTGACAACAACATGCTCGAGCAGGGTGATACGAGCGCCACGCGCGTCCTGATTATCGGCGTTGAGGGCATGTCGACCGCGACGCTCCTCAAAGATCAGCTGTTCCAAGCCTGCGGCATTAACTTTGAATACGAGTTCGTCGATCCCGACAAGGCGCGGCGCTGGACGTTCGAGAGCTATGCGCTCGTGGTTTCCCTTGTGCCCATGGCCGCCTCGATGCGGAGCGACAACATGGTCGAGGTGACCCCTTTCCTCACAGACGAGAACAAGCGGCAAATCTATGGGATTCTGAGGAACAACCGCATCATCTCGCGCTACAACACCCTTATCGACGAGATCATCGAGGTGGTCGGGAAGAACGCCCCCAAAGGTGATGCCGACTGGCTCCACTCTGACCGCATCCACTTCGAGCTCTTCCGCCTCTTCGAGCAGGATGAGAGCTGTACCGTGAGCCCGCTCGTCGCAAGCTCCTCGGATGCCCATATTCGCAGCGAGCGGCTCGTCTTGCCAGCAGAAGCCAGCTGGTCTCAGGCAGTCCTGGAGTGTTCACGTGCCCTTCAAGGGGAATGCCAAGAGAGCATGCTCGTCGAACGCATGGTGAACATCATCCATGGCGCGCGCTTCATGTATTACCGCATGGCACCGGACGTGGTCGTGGTTCGCTGCCCCGTCCAAGGCGATAAAAACGCTCGGGTCGAGGCTCAGGTCGCCATCTCCCCCAGCGGCGTCGTCTTCCCCGACGGAAAGGCCGCGAAGCTCATCGTCTGCGTGGCCACTATCAATCGCTACTCCCACTGGGGGACGCTCTACAGCATCTACCAGCTGTTCTCCGAGCAAGCCACCGTAAATGCCTTCATAGCGGAAGCGGCGCAACGTAAATCAGTCGATGGGAGGATGATGCGATAATGTCCGCCAAACGAAAGCTCATATACAACGGGCACCACGGCATTGAGGGCGAAGTCGCAAACTGCCTCTGGTGCGGGAAACCGACCACTGAATACGCCTATGTGGTCAACCCCGGCGGTAACCCCGTCCTGAAGTGCTGCTGCGAGGAGCACTACCTGCAAACGGAGGCATTCGTCGAGCAGGACTCGAGGTTCCGTCCTGTTTTCTATATCCTCATCGGACTCTGCTGCGTTGCATCCTGGATCGCCGTCGGTTTCTTTGAGCAGCAGCCGGCCTGGACACCGATTCCCTTTGTGGCGCTCTGCGCGCTGCTCGTCGTTTGGCCTCGCGTTCTTCCGAGGTACGAATACTATCTCTCGCTCGGGCTTGCGCGGACTCAGAAAGTTGTCCGGGCAATCGCCTGCGGCCTTCTGCTCTTCTCACTCATCGTTACAGCGGCTCGCTTCGGTCTTCTTTAGGGCCAACCGGGTCGACATCAAGTAGCGAAACGCCCGGTAATGGGCTGGCTATCTCACGAAGGAGGTGAATAGTATGAGCAAGTTATTAGACGAAAGGCTCGTGTTCATCGATGCGGACGTCAAGACATCCGAAGAGGCGATTCGCCTCATGGCGGATAGGCTGCAGGAGTGCGGCTACGTGAACGAGGGCTATGCGGATATGGTCATTGCTCGAGAGAAGGTCTTCCCCACAGGCCTCCCCGGGAAGGCGATGAGCATCGCGATCCCCCACACCGACCCCACGTTGGTCAACAAGCCCGCCATCGGCGTGATCATCCCCAAGGATTCCGTCGAGTTCGACATGATGGGCGAAATCGGCACCAAGCTCGATGTGAAGCTGATCATGCCGCTTGTGATCAAGAACTCCGATCAGCAGATCGAGCTCCTGAAGGCCATGATGCACGTCATCCAGGACAGCGAGCGGCTCACGAAGATTCGCGAGTCAAAGGACAAGGCCGAGATCATGGAGCTCCTGAGCTCCCTCGAAGAGGCCTAACACGATAGTTCGGCTGCGCCCGCGGCCCATGAGAAGAAAAGGCAACACAATGAGAACAGTTAACGTACTCTGCGTCTGTGGCTCTGGCACCGCCACTTCGGCCATGCTTTCCGCCAAGATTCGCGACGTGCTCGAGGAGCACGGCTATGACTGCGACACCGACGAGACCAACCCTCCGGGAGTCGCGACGATGATGCTCGCCGGCCAGTGGGATATCCTGGCATACACCAGCCCCGTTGAGGAGGACTGCGGCATCCCCATGCTCAACGCCACCGGCTTCCTGGTGGGTATCAACGAGGACGAGTTCATCGAGCAGCTCATGGACGCCGTCGGCGCCCTCGACCTCAACGACTAGCGCAAAAAAAGAGGGCCTTAATCGGGGGCAACCGATCAAGGCCGACCTGATACCACCCACCACACATTGACTAGATCTCCTAAGGGAGGCTGCATTATGGATGGCTTCTTTTCTACATTGAAGCAGATATTCGACTCATTCGGCAACTACATTACCGTGCCGATCATCATCTACATCATCTGCCGCATCTTCAAGACCCCGCGCAAGCGCGCGTTCCAGTCCGCCGTGCTCGTGGGCGTGGGCCTTATGGGCATGTCCTTCGTCACCACCGCCTTCGGTAACGTCCTGACCCCGCTCATTACCCGCATGGTCGACGCCTCCGGCCTTTCCAAGCCGGCTCTCGACATCGGTTGGCAGGCAGTCGCGGCGGTCTGCTACTCCACCGACCTCGGCATGATGTTTATCGGCGTCGGCCTGCTCTTCCAGATCGTCCTTTGGTTCGGCAAGTGGACGGACATCTTCATGCCCTCCGACCTCTGGAACAACTACTCGATCTCGGTCTGGGGCTCGTTCCTGTTCCTCCTCACCGACAACATGCCCCTCGCGTTCTTCCTCATGCTCTTCATCAACCTGGTGGTCCTTCTCATCGCCGAGGCTGTCCAGAAGCGCTGGTCGACTTACTTCAACTACCCCGGCTGCGCCATGACCGCCCCGCACCACAACGGCGACGCGCCGATGTACCTCGTCCTGAACATCCTGTTCTCCAAGCTGGGCTTCGACAAGATCAAGGCCGACCCCAAGTCCATCCGCAAGAAGATCGGCTTTATGGGTGAGCCCATGTACATCGGCCTTGCCATCGGCCTCATCCTTGGCGTCGTGGGCAACGTCGACCGCATCGCGACCATCGAGGGCCTCGGCAACGTCGCCCAGGTTGCCGTCACCTGCTCCGCCGTCATGGCCATCTTCCCGAAGATCGCCGGCATGTTCGCCGCCGGCTTCGGCGCCCTGACCGAGTTCTCCCGCAAGACCCTTGCCCAGACCAAGTACGGCAAGGACCGTCAGTTCATCGTCGCGGTCAACGACGCGCTCGGCTATGGCGAGGCCGCCACGCTCACCACGGGCCTCATCGTCATCCCCTTCGGCATCCTGATCGCCTTCATCATGCCCGGCAACCTGGTTATCCCGCTCATGGTTCTGCCTTCTCTTCCGTACATGGTCGAGATCCCCGTCGCCCTCTCCAATGGCAACGTCGTCAAGTCCGTCGTCATGGCGCTTATCGTCTTCACGGCCAAGCTCCTCATGGCTTCTTATTGGGCCGAGGCCTTCACGCAGGTTGCCGCCGGAACCGGGTTCGAGGCCGCCGTTGAGGCTGCCGCTGCCGGCACCTTCGTCATCGGCTTCATCATGTCCAACTGCACCGCTGGCCTGATCACCATGGCGTTCCTGACCCAGAACCCGATCATCATCGCGCTTGTCGTGGTCGTCTACCTCGTCCTCTATTTCCTCTTCCGCAAGAACAAGGTCCGCTTCCAGAACTACCTGGAGTACCTCGCTACCGGCAAGAAGATCGAGGTTGAGGCCGCGGCCGCTTAACGCAAATGCACAATGCCATAACCGTTCCAACTCAATTGCACTGACCCTTCGGGCGGGGGCAACCGCCTCCGCCCGAATCCAAAAAGGAGCGTATTCTGATGAAGATCGTCGTTATCGGAGACATCGTCGTACCCTGCGACTTGCTTGTGGAGGCGGCGAAGTCGCTGGACCCCGAAGCCGATGTCGTCGCTGTCGAGTGGCCCAACGCGACCCGCCAGGAGTTCCAGCACCGGGCGCAGAACCTCGAGAAGAACGGCCCTACTGCCGAGAAGGTCCCCGATGAGGCTTACGAGCAGGTCAAGGATGCCGATATCCTCTTGACGCACTTCTGCCCCGTCCCCGCCGACCTCGTCGCCGCCGGGGCCAATCTCAAGCTTATCGGCACCTGCCGCGGAGGCATGGAGCACATTGACGTCGCCGCCGCCACCGAGCGCAACATTCCCGTTATCCACTGCATCCGCAACGCCGAGGCGACCTCCGACTACGCTATCGGCCTCATGTTCGCCGAGGCCCGCAACATCGCTCGCGGGCATGCCGCGCTAAAGAAGGGCGAGTGGCGTAAGGAGTACGCGAACAGCGGCTACACCACCTCGATGTGCGAGATGACGATGGGCGTTGTCGGCCTGGGCAACATCGGCAAGCTCGTTGCGAAGAAGGCCGCCGGCGTCGGTATGAAGGAAGTCATCGCCTACGACCCCTTCGTGTCGCAGGAGCAGGTCGATGAGCAGGGGCTCGCGGTTCGCATGGTCAGCGAGGAGACGCTCTTCTCTACCGCCGACGTGATCAGCCTGCACATGCGCCTCACGCCCGAGACCCAGGGCTGCATCGGCGAGCGCCTGCTCGGCCTTATGAAGCCCACCGCGTACCTGATCAACACGTCCCGCGCCGGCGTGGTCGACAAGGCGGCGCTCGTCAAGGCGCTGAGCGACCGCTCCATCGGCGGCTGCGCGCTCGATGTGTTCTGGGAGGAGCCCGTCGCCATTGACGACCCGATCCTGGCGCTCGACAACGTTACCGTCAGCCCGCATAACGCCGGCAATGTCGTCGATGCCCTGCCCAAGAGCCCGCTGCTTCTTGCCCGCAAGATCAAGGAGTATTGGGAGACCGGCAAGAGCGACATGGTCGTGAACCTCAGGAGCTTGAACTCCTAGGGCGAGCACCCAAGCCTACCTTGGCTCCCAAGGTCTAGGCACTCAACCCCAAAACCAAAGAAACACTCACTGATTTCTTCGCCCGAGGCGGAGGAAAGGAGTCCCCTTATGCTTATGGAAGAAGAGCGCAAGCAGATCGTCGAGTACGGGAAGAAGATGAGCTCCGCCGGCCTCTCCGTCGGCACGAGCGGCAACATCTCCATCTACGACCCCGAGACCGGCTATATGGCCATCAGCCCCTCTGGCCTCGGCTATTTCGACACCACGCCTGAGGACGTCGTCGTTATGGACCTTGACGGCAACATCGTCGACGGCACACGCAAGCCCTCCTCTGAGCACGGCCTCCACACCGTGGTCTACAAGAACCGCCCGGAGGCGCGCGCGGTCGTGCACACCCACTCTCCCTATGCCACCACGCTCGCTTGCCTGCACGAGACCCTGAAGCCCATCCACTACGTGATCATGGGCTCCGGCACCGATGAGGTCCCGCTGGTCCCCTATGTCACCTTCGGCACGCCCGGGCTTGCCGATGCGGTCGAGAAGGTCCTGGTCGAGAACCCGAAGACCCGCGTCGTGCTTCTTGCCAACCACGGCGACGTCTGCTACCAGGCGAGCCTGCCCAAGGCGTTCGGCCTAGCCACGAACATCGAGTTCACCGCCCAGATCCAGTGGCAGTGCATGGCTGCGGGCACCCCGCAGTACCTCTCTAAGGAGGAGATGGCCGCGGCGATGGAGCGCTCCAAGACCTACGGCCAGCAGACGAAGTAGACCCGAGGCGGCCGGGCGCGCATGCGGCCGGCCGCACTTCTTACCCGAAAGAAAGGCCGAACAACAAGGCGCAGGAATGCCCTTGCGAAAGGAGGCGCGTTCGAGCATGAGAACCGTCAAGCTTGGCGCAGATAAGATTTACTACGGTGAAGGAGCGATTCAGTCCCTGGCGGAGCTGCCCGCCGAGAAGAAGCGCGCCTACATCGTCATGAGCGGCACCATCCAGGAAGAGCTCGGTCAGCTAAAGGTCGTGACCGATATTCTCGAGAACGCCGGCTGGACTTGGCGCGCCAACACCGACGTCGAGCCCGAGCCGTGCTGGGCCTCAGTCCAGAAGGGCGTCCAGGAGATGCTCGACTTTGAGCCCGACTGGGTTATCGGCTTCGGCGGAGGCTCTGCGATGGACGCCGCGAAGGCCATGTGGGTGTTCTACGAGAACCCGCAGTACAAGACCCTGGACGAGGTCATGCCTCCCGCCCCGCTGACCCTGCGCCAGAAAGCGCGCGTCTGCTGCATCGCCACGAGCGCGGGCACCGGTTCCGAGTGCACCCGCGCGGCCCTCATCAAGGATCCCGTGCAGAAGCGCAAGTACTCCGTGCGCGAATACACCGGCAGGCTTATCCCCGATGCGGCGATTCTCGAGCCTTCCTTCTCGGCCACCATGCCCCGCGGCGGAACCGTCGCCTGCGGCATGGACACGCTGACGCACTGCATCGAGTCCTACGTCGCCTCGACAGCGAACGTCTTCTCCGACGCCATGGCGATGGGCGGCTGGGTCGCAGGCTATAAGGCTCTGTCGACGTGCGCGAACGAGCCCGACAACCTGAAGGCCCGCGAGGCCATGCTCGCTGCCAGCTGCTTGGGTGGTATCGCCTTCACCAACGGCGCGCTCGGCATCTGCCACGGCGTCGCCCACACCTTCGGCGCTACCTACAACATTCCGCACGGCCTTGCCAACGGCATCATGCTCCCTTACAGCATCGCCTTCAACCGCGACCGCGACGAAGTGGCCGCCGCGCGCTACGAGGAGCTCGCGAGCTTTGTCGGCAAGACCAACCTCGAGCAGGTCATCCTCGACCTGCAGGAAGAGCTCGGGGTGCCCTCTACCATGCAGGAGGTCGTGCCGGACGCCGACGAGTTCGAGGCGAATATCGAGACCCTCGTGGAGAAGGTCATGTCCGACGTCTGCACGCCGGCCAACCCCGTCAAGGTCACCGAGGACGATGCACGTGCCCTTCTTCGCGCCGTCTACTACGGAAAGTAAAGGAGAATCATCATGAAGATCACCAGCGTCGACGTTATCCGCTCCTTCAAAGAGCCCTCCATACCTGCTGAGGTCGCGGTCGGCAACGTGCCTTGGCACCCTGTCTTCGTGCGCATCAACACCGACGAGGGAATCTCTGGCCTCGGCGAGGTTGGCGTCGCCTACGGCAACGCGCAGAGCGCCGGCTACGGCATGGCCATCGACTTCGCCAAGTGCATCATCGGCCTGGACCCCATGAACAACGAGCAGATCTGGGACAGGCTTCACCGCCTGACTTTCTGGGGCATGGGCAACGGCGGCGTCATCATGGCGGGAATCTCCGGCATCGATATCGCCCTATGGGATATCCGCGGCAAAGCGCTGAACGCCCCGGTTTGGAAACTCCTCGGCGGCAAGACGAACACCAAGCTGCGCGCCTATGCCTCACAGCTGCAGTTCGACTGGGGCAAGGTGTCGCACTCCCTCTCCAAGCCCGAGGAGTACGCCGAGGCCATGCGCAAAGCCATGGCTGACGGCTTCGACGCCGTGAAGGTCGACCCGGTTGGCTTCGACAAGAACGGGGTTTGGATGGGCCGCTCCAGCCGCGGCATCCTGCAGCGCGACCAGATGAAGCTCGCCGTCGATCGCGTGGCCGCCATGCGCGAGGTGGGCCCCGACGTCGACATCATCATCGAGCTCCACGCCCTTACCGACGCCACCACCTCCGTCCAGCTGGGGCGCGAGCTCCAGAAGCTCGGCTGCTTCTACTACGAGGAGCCCACCCAGCCGCTGAACGCGGGGCTCTTCCGCGAGATTCACGACAAGGTCGACATCCCCATCGCAACGGGAGAGCGCGTCTACACCCGTTGGGGCTATCGCCCGTTCTTCGAGGACCACTCCATCAACATCATCCAGCCCGATCTCTGCAACGTGGGCGGTATCACCGAGGGCAAGAAGATCTGCGACCAGGCTCATGTTTATGACATCGGCGTGCAGGTTCACTGCTGCGGCGGCCCCGTGTCCGCCAGCGCCGCGCTCCAGCTCGAGGCCGTGATCCCGAACTTCGTGATTCACGAGCTGCACGCCTCCGCGCTCATCGAGGACAACATCCGCCTCTGCAAGAACGACTACGTGGCCAAGGACGGGTACTTCGAGGTTCCCGACGCCCCCGGCATCGGTCAGGAGCTGACCGAGTTCGCCCTTCGTAACGCCGAGATCGTGACCGTCAGCTAACGCCCACCCACCTACACGCCCTCCGCCTCGGAGTTCGGAAGGCTTCCAAACATTCGGAAGCCTTCCGAATTTGGTTTAGGTATCTATATCTGCAGGCAGACGCATTGCCCAATCAGGCGGAAAGAAGCCCTCCGAGTTCGGAAGCCTTCCGAACTCGGCGGGTCTTTGGCAGATCGCCCCGCGAGCAACCGAGGCCGCCCGTAGCCCTACATTGTTCAGAGCGTACTCATGACCTAATCCGTAGTACCCACGTAGTACCCCGGTAGTACCCCAGGCATAAAAGTAGGGACCCTCACGGGTCCCTACCAGGCGTTTTATGGTCGCGGGGGCAGGATTTGAACCTACGACCTTCGGGTTATGAGCCCGACGAGCTACCAGACTGCTCCACCCCGCAATATTTGTAAGCGCGTTCGCGCAAGAAAGAACTATACGCACTATAGCGATGTGCGTCAACAATATGTAGAGAACTACACATTTTGCCATTCGGGGATGGCGAGAAGCACACATATATATAGAGGCGTGATCTCCAATAGCCGTGAGCCTTCCCATATATAGATAATCAGCGCCGCCCATCCTCCAAATGTGCAGAAAACGTGGAGCGCGGCGCGCGCCCTTGCCGCCGGGGCGGG